>CAZZAH010000692.1:0-2338 GCA_964652115.1 uncultured bacterium
TGCCCGGCTTCGACTACCCGCTCGAGCGCGTGCGCGCGATCTCGAACGTGCGCTCGCCTTACGAGCCGTGGGGCGCGGTCGCCGATGCCACGATCAAGGAGACCGAGTCGTACCTCAAGTCAGCCACCTCGGAAGACGGAAAGAGCGAGGCGAACTATCGCGCCGCGCTCGCCGCCTACTGCCGCAACCGCGATGACAAATCGAGCGAGGCGACTTGGATGAACGACGCGACCGAAGCGCGTCGCTACCTCGCCGCGGTGAAGCCGGGCACGAAGTACGAAGGCTCCGCCGCCGCGCTCGGGCTCTGGCTCGACCTCGTCGACGCGGGCGAGCAGCGTGGCGCGCTGAAGGACCACGTGAAGGAGTTCGCCTCGAAGTGGGCGAACGACGAGGGCGCGCAGCAGCTCGCCGGCATCTTCCTTCAGTCCGACATCGTCGGCGCGCTCTGGCCGATCCCGCTTCAGGCGGTCGATGTCGAGGGCAAGCCGGTCTCGCTCGCCGACTATCGCGGCAAGGCGGTCTTGATCGACTTCTGGGCCACCTGGTGCGGTCCCTGTCGCGCCGAGTTGCCGGGTCTCAAGGCGGCCTACGCCGAGTATCACAAGCAGGGCTTCGAGGTGCTGTCGGTCTCGCTCGACTACGCCAACCGCACCACGCCCGATCAATACCGCGCGTGGGTGACGAAGGCCGAGATGCCCTGGCGTCACGTCTACGATCAGCAGGACTGGAAGGGACCGCTCGTCACCGCGTTCTTGGTGAAGTCGATCCCGAGCCCGGTCATGGTCGGCCGCGACGGCTCGCTCGTCGGGATGGGCGATGCCTGCCGCGGCGCGCAGCTTCCGACCACGATCCAGAAGGCGCTGGCGCGCAACGGCGCGTAGCAGCGTTCAAGCTTCATTACCCTAGCGGCGGGGTGTAGGCTCGTTGGCGCGAGCTACACCCCGCCGCTCGTTTTTGCCGCGTGGCCGCGGCGGATTTGACCTATCGCTGGAGGTCGCCGATGTATCGCTTCCACAGAGTGGCATTCGTCACCACCGCTGCCATGATCAGCGCGCTGACGTTCTCGACGCTGCCACCGATCGCGTATGCGGGCGTGAACGCAGGCGGCGTGCTCCTCGCGCACACCAACACCGCGGTCGTCTACACCACCGACTCGTCGAGCTACTGCGGTCAATCCGGCTTGGCGACGTGCGATGCGATCGTGCCGGAGACGACGGGCGATGCACCCGCGGTCATCTTCGTGCTGGCGGCGTTTCCGACCGGGGCCTTGCCTCGCATGTCGGGCACCGTCTTCGGAATCCAGTATGGAAGCGATGTGAGCGTGATCGCGTTCGGCCCCTGCGCCGACTTCGAGCTCAGGACCACGAGCTGGCCGGCGTCGGGCGAGGGCACCGCGCTCGCGTGGAACACGCCGCGCACCGGGCTTCTCTCCGAGGTCTACTGGTTCGCGGCCTATGCCTACGGCGGCGCGGAAGGTGAGCTCGCGCTTGCGCCGCATCCGACGCAGGGCGCGTCGTTCGCCGACGACAGCGTTCCCTCCCTGCTCGATCCCATCGCGGACTTCGGGCGCTTCGGCTTCAACCAGGACGGCTACGCGCCCTGCCCTTCAGGCAATCCGATCGGCGGTTGCTGCCTGCCGGCGGGGCACTGCGAGCTTCTGCCCTACCACGATTGCCTCGCGCAAGGCGGCAGCTACTACGGGCCCGACGCGCCCTGCTCGGCCGAACCATGTCCGCCGACCGGCGCCTGCTGCCTCGGGACTCAATGCGAGGTGATCACGCGCGTGGAGTGCGAGGGCTCGGGCGGCCTCTACAACGGCGACGGCACGGCGTGCGGCGGCAACATCTGCCAGATCGGCGCGTGCTGCGTCGGCATCG
The DNA here is from genome assembly GCA_964652115.1 of uncultured bacterium. GTDB lineage: Bacteria > Eisenbacteria > RBG-16-71-46 > CAIMUX01 > CAIMUX01 > JADJQY01. The sequence goes on from CAZZAH010000692.1 coordinate 1,878, forward strand.
AGTGCAGCCTCGTGCGCGAGGCGGTCTGTGAAACCCTGGGCGGACGCTTTCACGGCCTCGGTGTGCAGTGCGAAGCGATCGATTGCACGGTTGGAGCCTGCTGCATCGAAGGCGCGTGCTTCGAAAAATCGCCGGAAGACTGCGAGAGCTCGGGTGGCGTCTATCAGGGGATCGGGACCTTCTGCGGATTCGGGCAGTGCGTGAACACGGGGTGCGGGAACGGCATCGCATCGGGCGTCGCGCGCAACGAAGCGGCGAGCGTCGGGCTCGGGCAGGGAGCGCTCCAACTCGATCCTCTGACCGGTAGCTGCGGAACTCTGCTGCTCAACACCGACTCGAGCTACGAGAACGGATATGCGTGGCAATACGGCAGCGTCGCGCCTCCCTACTACGGCGCCTTCGCGGAGTGCTACCGCTTCTTCGACACGCAGATCTGCGCCGCGGTTTTCGATCTGACTCAG
>CAZZAH010000693.1:0-2329 GCA_964652115.1 uncultured bacterium
ATGGCACGACGTGTCGCTCGTCTGGCCCGGGACGAAGGCGCTCGGCATCGGTTGCCTCATGACGACCTGCCCCGAGGTTGCGGTTGAGAAGCTGTCTTGGGGCCGCGTGAAGGCGCTCTACCAAAGGAGTGAACGCGGAAGCTCAGGATCCGCGCCGAGCGACCGAAGATAGAGATGCCCTCGGCGGAAAGCCGCGGAAGCTCGTTCAACCGAATCACGCGACGCGGGGCCTGTTCGCTGCTCGGTCCGTTGGGCTCCGATCCCCTCGTCGCGTCACCGCCGCTCTGTCCTCCCGGCCGACGCGAGGAGATCGCTGGTGAAACTGCGGACACGGACGCTGCTCTCGATCGGCGGAGCGCTCACTGCGCTGGTCGCGATTCTGGCGTTGATCTCCTCGACCCTGCTCGTCAACAACTTCAACGCCTTGGACCAGGCGCGCACACGGATGGATGTGGCGCGCGTGGAGCAAGCACTCTCGAGCGACCTCGATCGACTCTCGCGCACTGCCTCGGACTGGGCGAACTGGGACGAGGCCTACGCCTTCGTTCAGGGCGCGGACTCGACCTTCGCGGACATCAACATCAACGACGCGAGCCTCGACCGCCTGAAGGTCAACTTGATGGCCTGGGTCGACGCTGACGGGCGGCTGGTTCACATCAAACTCTACGACCTGGCCGCCCAGGCCGACCGCGAACCACCCGCGCCGCTGCAGGCGCTGATCGCCGGTGTGCAAAATCGCTTCCGCCACTTCGAGGCGGCAAGCCCCGTGACCGGACTCTGCGTGTTGCAGGGCACCCCGCTTCTCTTGACCTCCATTCCGGTTTTGCATAGTGACTCGAGCGGCCCGCCGGCGGGGAGGCTCTTTCTGGGGCGATGGCTGGATAGCGCTTTGGTCGAGGAGATCGCGGGCCAGACACAAACTACCTTCCGGGTCGTGCCTGCGGCCGAGGGCGAGCTCGCGGAAGACGACAGCTCAGCGGTCCGGACGCATCCGGCCCACGGCGACTCGCTGGTGGCCGAAGCGTCGCTCAAGAACATCTGGGGAGAGCCGGGCGTCGTTCTGACCATCGAGGCTGAGCGATCGACCTATCTCGAAGGTCGAAAGGCGGTGGGCATACTGGTCGGGGGCCTGGCCGGTGTCGGGCTGCTCTTCGCGCTCATCGTCCTGCTGCCGCTCGAGCGAAATGTCCTTCGCCGGATGACGGTGCTCTCGCGCGCCGTGCGAGGGATCGCCGAAGCGCGAGAGTTCGAAGCCGACGTGCCGGGCAGTGGCAATGACGAGCTGGGGCAACTCGCGGTGTCGGTGAATCAGCTCCTGGCGTCGCTCCGGCAACTCCTTCAAGAGAAGGAAACGATCATGGCCGACCTCGTGCAAGCGAGGGACATGGCCGAGGCCGGCACCCAGTCGAAGTCCGCCTTCCTCGCCAACATGAGCCATGAGATTCGAACCCCGATGCACGGGATCATCGGCATGACGGACCTCCTGACCGAGACCAACCTCTCGGTCGAGCAGCGCGAGTACGTCGAAGGGGTCGCCTACTCGGCAAAGTCGCTTCTCGGGATCATCAATGACATCCTCGACTTCTCGAAGATCGAGGCGAGGAAGCTGCGGCTGGAGGCGATTCCTTTCAGCCTGCGCGAGACGATCGAGGGCGCGACTCACTGCCTCGAGCAAACGGCGACCGAGAAGCGGCTGCGGCTCAGGGTGCGCGTCGACCCGGAGGTACCCGCCCGCCTGATCGGCGATCCCGACCGCGTCCGGCAAGTGACCACAAACCTGGTGGGCAATGCGGTCAAGTTCACCGATCGAGGCGAGGTGATGGTGCGGGTGACGCTCGACCAACGGTCGGAGAAGAGCGCGACTCTCCGGTTCTCGGTGCGCGACACCGGCATGGGCATCCCGGCCGAAGGAATGTCGCAGCTGTTCAGGTCTTTTGTTCAGCTCGACTCCTCGGCCGCGCGCAAGCACGGCGGCACCGGCCTGGGCCTCGCGATCTCGAAAGAACTGGTCGAACTGATGGGAGGCACGATCGGCGCCGAGAGCGTGGAGGGGGTCGGATCGACCTTCTGGTTCACCGCACCCTTCACCCTGGCGGCGGAGCAGGACGGAATGTCACCGCGGCTGCCGGCGCGAGGGTCGCCTTCGCAGACGATCGCGTCTCGCCGCCTCCACGTTCTTCTGGCCGAGGACAACCTCGTGAATCAGAAGCTCGCCGTGCGAGTGCTCGAGCGGTTGGGCCATCGGGTCGACGTCGTCGCGAACGGCAGGGAGGCTGTCGCGGCGGTGGAGCGCACCGAATACGACCTCGTGCTGATGGATTGTCAGATG
>CAZZAH010000694.1:0-2324 GCA_964652115.1 uncultured bacterium
GACCGGCTCGGACCACGCGACGTGGGTGCCGTTGGCGAGCACCTGCTCGACTCGATAACTCACCGGACCGAGCGGCGCCTCAACGTCATGAAATTCGAGGCCGGCGCGCGCCTCGATCGGGGCCGTCGACACCTGCTGCCACTCCTCCCCTTCCGCGGCACGATGCACGTGTAAGTACGCGGGCGCGGAAGACGAGCAACGCACCTCAACTTCGCCCACCTCGCGCGACGCGGCGAGGTCCGTGATCACGACCTCCGCGCTCGAGATCAGGTACGGACCCCACCAAGGTCTCGAGGTGCCGAGCTCGGCGAGCCAGTAAGCGCACGCGCCGCCCGGTGGATTCGTATCGACGACGACGTAGTCGTCGGAATCACGAAGGGGTCCCGTCACGAGGAACGGCAGTTCGTATGGATCGCTGCGATAGAGGAGCAGCGGGATCCCGGACCACTCGTCCGCCACCGTCCACTCCAAGCGCACATCGGCAGGGCCGCGCGTCGCGACGAACGTGCTGATGACCGGAGCCTCCCGGATCAGCTCCGCCGGACCGTGCCACGTCGTCGGCTCGCGCTGCTGCTCGAGCCAGTAGAAGTCGGCGATCGGCACCTGCTCGAGCACGTAGTGGGATTGACCCGACAGCGGGGTCGTCGTCAATCGCACGCTTCGCTCGGGAGTCGAACCGCCCCACAGGTGATAGGAGGTCGTCTCCCACCCGAGAGGGACATCGATCTCGATGCGTCGATGATCGGGATCGGTTTCGCTCCGGTGGGCCGCGAAGCGCGTCGGTTGGACCGAAGGATTTTCCGCGCGATAGACGCCGACGCTCTTCGACTGTGTTCCCTCGATGGCGTCGAAGTATCCCACCACCGCGAGCTCATGCCCGTGAACCGCGATCGCGTTCACGTCCTCGTTGGGTTCCTCGTCGAATGTTCTCCAAGCGCCGTGCTCGAGCTCCAGCATGTACGCATTGGTGGAGTCGTCGAGTTGAAAGCGTCCCACCGCCACGAGGCGGCCCGCGAACGACGTGACCCCATTCAGCCGGCCGTTCGGCAGCGCAGAGGTCATTCGCCACACCTGCCCATCCCAACGCGCCGCGACCTCACGCCTGCTGGAGTCGAACTTGCCGAAGGCACAGAGCTCCGACCCGCGCGAGGCGAGGAACTCGACCGCGTTGCCGAAGCGTTCGCCGAGCGGCTCCCAACTCTGGCCATTCCAGCTCCAGACTCCGCCGCCGCTGTCCCCGGCGTAGAGGATGCCGTCGTGGACCAGCATCGAGATCAGGCTGACGGCGACGCCGGTCGCGGCGGGAGGCAACACGAGTCCGCTCTCCGCCGGCTCGAATACCCCGTTGTGCCGTCGAACGACGAAGTAGCGCGGGGTACCGGTGGCACCGCCGGCGACGAAGAGATCCCCCTCGAACGATGCCACCGCGAGAACGTACGGGTTGGACGGGAGGCCATCGACTTGACTCCAGGCGACACCATCGAAGCGCAGGAGACGCCGCATGTCCGAGGACGCGATGACGACGGAGGGGATCGCGACCAGACCGTCCCCATCCGGCACCAAGGCCCGGACGGAAGTGCGAGTGCCTTCGCCGAGCGCCTCCCATCGCGTGCCGTCCCAGCTCGCTACGCTCCGCGTGAAGATCTCGCCCGCGTGTTGGAAGCTGCCGCCGACGATCAGGCGATCATGCCAGTAGGTCGCACTGCTGACCTCGCCCCGGATCCCATCGCCTGACGGAAGGAGTGAATGCCACTCGACGCCGTCCCACTGCGCGAGTCCGGGAGAGACCGCTCCGCCGATCTCGCCGAAGTCGCCCGCGGCCACTAGGGTCGATCGGTAGCTCGCGATTCGTCGGATGGTCGGGCCTGGATGCCCGCAGTCCCCGCTCACGCCCCCGTCGGCGAGAGCGACCCACTCGCCATCCTTCCACTCCGCGATGGTTCCGTCCGGCTCGCCGTGGATGCCGGCGGCGAAGACGCGTTTTCCGATCGCCGCCACGTCGCTCACACCGTCGGCGCTCCACTCGGTGCGGCAGGTCAGCGCGTCGATCGAATCCCAAGCCGCGCCGTTCCACGCGCCGATGTTCTCCAATTGCCTGCCGTGAAAGATGAGGTTGTAGCCCGCGACCCAGAGCCGATCGTTCAGCACCTTCATCGTGGTGACCCCGATCGGCGCGAAGGGTGGAATGGCGGTTGGGCCACCGAGCGACGTGAAGCCCGTGCCGTTCCACCTGAGGATCGAGGGATCGTAGCCCTCATCCTCCATCCCGCGGTTCGCATAGAGCTCGCCGTGAAAGGTCGCGAGCGAACCGATCCGGTCGACGT
>CAZZAH010000695.1:0-2308 GCA_964652115.1 uncultured bacterium
GCAGCGGCATGACGCACGGCACGATCGCGGGCCTGCTCATCCGCGACCTCATCATCGGTGAGCGCAATCCGTGGGAGCAGCTCTACGATCCGCTGCGTGTCCGCCTTCATGCGCTCGGTCAATCGATCAAGAACTCCGCGCGCTCGGTGGCAAGGCTCGCGGCCTGGGTCACGCCGGGCGAGGTCGGCGAGAAGGAAGAGATCCCGCTCGGCGAAGGCCGCATCGTTCGACGCGGACTAGCGAAGATCGCCGTCTATCGAAGCAAGGAGGGCGAGCTGGTGGAGCTCTCGGCCGTCTGTCCGCATCTCGGCTGCATCGTCGGATGGAACGGCGCGGAGAAGACGTGGGATTGCCCCTGCCACGGCTCGCGCTTCGACTCGCGCGGGCGCGTGGTCAATGGGCCGGCGAACAAGGACCTTCCGCGCTTGCCCACGCATCCGGCGGCGTAGCGGGTGCGGTGCGAAGAAGGGCTTGGCGAGCTAGCGAATCCTCACGAACCGCGCGGTTCGCGATTCTCCACCGATCGTGAGCCGCGCGAAGAACCAGCCCGCCGCGGTCTCCCGGCCTAGATCATCGAGCCCATCCCACGCGACCTCGTGCGAGCCCGGTTCGAGGCGATCGAGCGCGAGCCGCCTCACGCGACGTCCGGCCGGATCGAAAACCTCCAGGCGCGCGTTCGCGGCGGCGATCGGCAGTGAAAGTTGGAAGCGAGCGACGCCTGTCGCTGGGTTCGGCCACGGCGCGAAGAGCGTGAGCTTGAGTGGGAGCTCCTCCGCCTGGACGATCGACGGCGCGGACCATAGCGACGAGCCGTCCTCCATCGAGAGCTCGATCGCGTAGGCGTACCACTCGCCCGCCTCGACGTCAGTATCGAGGTAGGAATGCGGCCCGGCTCCCACAAACTCCCCCGCGATCCATGCGAATCCGTCGGGCGGATGCACGAGCTCCTCGGGAGAGTGCAGCACGCGCCGTGCGATTCGGGCGGATCGATCGCCATAGTCCGACGCGATCTCCCAGTCGATTCGCACGCCTTCGTCGCTCGATTGCGCCGTGAGCGCAAGCGGCGCGACCGGAACCGCCGCATCGGTCACGAATCGGATTCGATCACCATACGGAATCGCCACGCGATGGTCGGCGGTCGCGGCCGGCGTCCCTGGAGGCGCGGCGTTCTCGGCCACGATGAAGCCGTTGCCATCGAGCACCTCGCCGCCCGCGCTCACCCGATTCGCGTGCAGGGTCGGCGCGAGCGGCGATTCGTCTAGCCACGTCACGACGTAGTTCAACCCGCTCCAGGCTCCCTGCACCGAGCCCTGCGGCCCGACGTCGGTGGTGATCACGATCGGAACCGAATCGAGCACCGCCCCGGTTCGATCGAGGCGCACTGCGTGCAGGTCGGTTTCGTTGAGCGCACCGGGCCCCGAGTACTGCCAGACGCAGAGGAACTGCCCATCGCCGTCGATCAACCAAGGCCGTTGCTGGTCGCCGTCCTCCGCGAAGAGCACGTCGCCATCGGGGATGTTGTGTCGAATGGGATCGGCGAAGCAGCGACGGAGCACATGGCGGCCACTGCTCCAGTCGCTCAGGATCACGACGAAGGACGAGTCGAGCGCGGCGACGGTCGGGTACCCGGTTCGCCGCGTGCCGGGGACGAACCACTCCTGTGTCGGCGCGTTGCCGGCGCGATCCACGAGCCGCGTGTAAAGATAGGTCTGGGCATCCTGTTCGTCGTCACTAAACGCGGCGCTCGATGTGCAGAACATGCTCGACGCATTGACCGCGAGATCCCACTGTACGAGCGGTCCTGGACTTGCCACCCAATCGCCCGCATCCAGTGCATAGTGCTGGATCGGCGCGCCTGACTCATCCAACTCGTCCACGTCGAGCGCGGTACGACCCGTTTCGTATTCCGCTCCATTCCCGCTGAACCATTCGTGTCCAACGAAGGTGTGGCCCGCGTAGGGCCGGCAGAGAAGCTGACGACTCGCCGCCCAATGGCAGCCGTCATCCCGGTAGGTCTCCCCGAAGATGCGCGATGCCGGACCAAGCGCTCGGCCATCGGTGTCCAAGGGCTGCGCATGCACGTACTCGGAAGAGAAGTCATCACGGGTCACCGCGAGGAAGCCCGCAGGGGTCGCGACCAGCGAGGTCTCGCGCGGCCGCGAGCCGAGGTTCAAGATCGTGACCGCGCTGTCCGGCAGCTCGCCCGACACGGTCATCCGGCGAAAGCGGCTCGGGACATCGAAGGTGGGATAATGGTCGATGAGGCAATCCCGATCCCCGTCACTGTCGTTCCAAGCGACCGCGAAGT
>CAZZAH010000696.1:0-2305 GCA_964652115.1 uncultured bacterium
TCGTGAATTCCGGGGCTTCCGGATCGGTGAAACTCGGACAGAAATTTTCCCTGGGTGCCGGGATTGCCTGGTCCGATTTTTCCCTCTCCTCGCGGACTCGGCGTTTCTATCGCGGAGACGAGCGCCTTCCGGCAGACCAACCGGCCAACCTCGCTCCGGGCGGATTCTTCGGCCCAGCCGATTTTTCGGCCGCCAACGTCTTCAATACCCAAACCCAGGAGGGGGAGGACGGTGACCTGGCCTGGCAGGCCGGATTTCTGTGGCAGGCGGGGGAGACCTGGAGTCTCGGCGGAGTCTACCGCCGGGGACCCGAGTTCTCCTATCGCGCGGAGTTCATCTACGGTCCCAAAGCGGAAGCGATCGGAGAGGCGCGCAACGGGGAGCGGGCGACCCGGAACGGCGCCGGCGTCGCGATCGGAGGGGAGGGACGTTTTCACGTCCCCGACTCCTTCGGACTCGGGATCGCCCTGCGTCCGGATTACCGGCTTCAGATCGCGCTCGACGTGCAGCGGGTCTTGTACTCGCAGATGACCGATCGTCTGGTCAATCTTCTCCAGGTCGTGACCGCCGACCAGGTGCGGAAGTTCAAGATGGACGATGCCGTCGAAGTCCGGATCGGTATCGAGTACCTCGTCTTCCGGGAGCACCCGGTGGCGCTGCGGCTCGGCGCTTGGAACGATCCCGACCACAAGATGCGATTCGCCAGCAGCGACCCCCGCGAGCTCCTGCTGACCGCGAGGTTCGGCGCCGGCAAGGATGAGATCCATCTTTCCGGCGGCATCGGCCTTTACCTCGGCGCCGAGAAAAAGTACAAACTGGATGCCGCGCTGGACCTTTCGGATCGCACCGATACGGCATCGCTGGCGATCGCGACGAAGTTCTGATCGGAGTTGCTTTGGGTCAGGTCCGCACTCCCAAGAACAGATAGCTCGACAACAGCGTGAACAGCGCGCTCGGGCTCCAGACCGCGGCGGCGGGGGGGATGGCTCCGGCCTCGCCGAGGGTCTTGAAGAAGGCGAAGATCGCCAGAAAGATGATCCCCAGGACGATCGAGACGCCGATGCCGTAGAGGGTTCCCTGCCGGCCGATGCGGAAGGCGAACGGCAGTGCCACCACGGACATGATCAGCGAGATCACCGGGAACGCCAGTTTGTTGTAAAGCTGGACCTCCAGCTCCGGCACGGCTTGACCGCTCGACTTGAGCTCGGAGACGTAGGCCCGCAGCTCGCCGTAGGCCATCTGTTCGGGTGGCCGGATCTCGGCGTCGAAATATTCCGGCGTCTCGGGGAAGGCGACGGTCCGTTCGCCGCGGAAGCGGGTGTAGGAGGTCACCGTCCCGCGATCGAACGTCCGCGCCCAACCGTTCTCGAACACCCAGTTGCCGTTGCCGCCGTAGGTCGCGTTTTCGGCGTACAGGCGGCGCACCATCCGGTGCGACTCGTCGAAGTCGAAGACGTGCAGCCGCTGGAGCGAGTGGTTCTTCGGGTCGTAATAGGAGTAGTTGTAGATGAACCGCCCGTGCCCGAACAGCCACTGCCGGTCGGCGCGGCGGTAGGTCCTTACGGTCTCCTTGCCGTTGATCTTGTCGCGAATTTGCTCCACCCGTTCGTTCGAGGCGGGAAGGACCTGGGCCTCCAGATAGGCGCAGAACGACGAGACGAGCAGGGCGCTCACGATCACCGGAAGGGCGAGCCGGTAGAGGCTCACCCCGAGGGCCTTCGCTGCCGTGACCTCGTTGGTGCGGGAGAGCAGGCTGAAGGTCATCAGCGTCGTCACCAGGATCACGACCGGGGCGATGTCGTAGAAGATCTGGAGCGACATGTATTTGTAATACGAGAAGACCAGGTCCTTGGCGATCTTGTTCTTCAGGATCTCGTCGACCCGTTCGGTCAGGTCGGCGATCACGTACAGAGAAATTCCGGTGGTGGTGACGATCGAGAGGACGACCGCGAACAAGCGTACGACGTAGCGGTCGATCAGGTTGGGGAACAGCAGTCGCAAACGCGGGATGCGCAGCACCACGCCCCGATCCTCGGCGCTCTTGGCGACCGCCGCCACGCCTCTCGCGACAGGTTGAAGTTGCTGCGGGTCGGGCAGCGGGGGAGAGACGGCGGCGGGAGGCCGCTTGCGAAGGGAACGAAAGCGCAGGATGCCGCCCCAGACGTCACGGCGAATCCAGCGGTCGACGCGGGAGAAAAGCAGGCTCTTGTCCCGATTGCGCCGGATCAGCAGGAAAATACCGACCGCGGTCAAGATCAGATTGGGGCTCCACATCGCGACCCAGCCCGGGATTCTGCCGTAGCGC
>CAZZAH010000697.1:0-2302 GCA_964652115.1 uncultured bacterium
GTCGAGCGAGGTCCCTCGGATCCAGAGAAAAACCGGCGACGAAGGGGAGGACGGCTTGACGGACAGGCGAACCGCTACCAGGATACTATTCGTTGAAGCCACATCACCCATTCGGTACCGCAGTCCTGAAGAAATTGAGGATCTGGCGATTCGAACGTTCAATCGAGGCTTTGCGACACTCGGCCGAAGATTTGGCGGGCCGCCCGTTCTGATCGAGGAGTTTATCGAGTTTGTGAGACCTCACGACCCGAGAATACCGAAGCTTCACCTGAATTTTGAGGAGTGCCTTACTCGATTTGTGTCGCCGCATGTCGCATCGGGGTGGGTATCTGGACTCACAGACCTAGCCACCGGTAACCTTTACGTTGACAGCAGTCTAGATCCCGATGCGAATCCAGCCAGAGTTTCTGAGTACCGGTTTTTACTAGCCCATGAACTTGGCCACTATCAGCTCCACAGGGCCGAACTACTGCAGCGCTTGTCAACGACCGAGTCCCCAGAACGTACCATCGTCGTGACCCGCATCCGCGATGACGATTCATCAAGTGTCCGACGAATCGAATGGCAAGCGAATTATTTTGCAAGTTGTTTCCTGATGCCCGGTGGCATTGTCGAAGACACGATACGTCGGTGTTGCTCCGGTAAGCTGGAGAAGCTAGCAGACACCAGCGAAGGCCGGGCGGCTGCTGAAGGCCTGGTTTGGGCTGTTCAAGAGACGTTCGGCGTCTCCTATGCGGCGGCTCACAATCGACTCCGTAGCTTTCGCCATAAGTCTTTGACTTCTCCCGGTGTGATACCAGAGCTGCTTCGCAGGAAACCCGCGATTCAGGTCGGTGCATAAATTTTTTTTCGCCCTGAGTGTTCAGTAAAAGCTAAACAATCCGAGCCCTAGGCTCGTAGAAGAGGGAACACACAATGAGCCTGTTAACCCTGTTTTATGGATGGGATGAAGACCGGTCGAGAAGAGAAGCGATCGGGTCTGGAAAAGATGTGCCTTCCGGCAAGGAGGCAGACGAAGGATGCTGTCAGAAGCAACGGGCCGCAGCTTACCTTACGCGAAGGTACCACGCCCGAATTACGAGGGTGAAGGCAACGGGTCAAGTTGAGATTGAAGTCCCCCTGGTGAACCTAGACAATGAGTTCGAGACCCTGTTGCGCTGCCTCGGAGTCCACAACTTCCAGATCAAGGACCGTCGACGTCCACTGTGAAGACGCCTGATATCCGTGGGCGAGATCAGCTTGTGAGATGCGGCGGGGCTAGAGCGCGCCGTGCTGGCGGCTCGTCTCGCCTTAACGTTGCGGTGACGTTGCAGTGAGCTTAAAATAGGTCCTGCCGCACGTCATCAGCCGCCTTTGTTGACACAAATTTGGAGCCGTCTGAGTCCGGCACTCAGCAGTCGAAGCAATCGCAGCTTGGTGCCCCTGATCGCTACGGGTGAGCAGTTGAGGCCGAGGAGTTCGTCGATCAACCCACGACAACCGAGTTCGGCGCGGAACCACTCGGCCCATTCGGGCAGGACCGGCAGACCGAACCGCACCGCTAGTCGGTGGAGTGTGAACTCGGCTGAGCCATCGTATAGGATCGTGCTCCGGGCCTGACCGTCGCAGCCCAGCATCGTCGCGAAGAGTTGCTGTGAAATGACGACAAGATGTCGGACGGGCCGCTTGCGACCGGCGATCTGGAGCGACGCGCGGTAGGTGACAGGCTTCTCGCCGAAGTAGCCGAATATCTCTGGTCCACCGGGCAAGCTGAACTGAACCCTTTGTTCATCGGCCAACGCCGCGGAGACTGCGCCGATCTCCTGGTCGCCGCCGAACACCGATGCGAGGTGAATCTGGACGGTCGTGCGGGAGTCCGTTGGCTTCTCGGCCACGAGCCGGTTCATGTGCAGGGAGATCTCTGTGATCGTGTCACGGGTCTGTCGCACAAACTTCAGCTTCCCCATCCGCAGGTGGGCGTTCTCCATGGTCGGACTCCTTGACGTCGCGCGGCTTCTCGGAGAGCATCTGAATGCGGCCATCGGCGAAAAGCAAAGTCAGCCGCTGGCTGAAGCGCTCCTTCTCGCGGATGATCGTCTCGCCGTCGTCGCCTTCCTCTTCGATTCGGTCGATGAGCTTGACGGCCTCCCAATGCGCCACGTGCCGGTCCGGCCCGCTGCCGAAGACGCCGTTAAGCAGCCCGGAGACGGCGCACAGGCCGACGTGCCCGGCGTGCAGCGGCGTGAGCGGGCGTCCGAAGAATTGCTTGCGCTGGGCGTGCGTGACGCGCTGCGCCTGGAGCCACGCGGGCGATCTCTCCAGC
>CAZZAH010000698.1:0-2295 GCA_964652115.1 uncultured bacterium
ATCGTGGACTCGAGCCAAGGGCCTTGGTCCAATCGATGGACGAGCGTGACCTGGGTGACGGTGCTGGGATCGAGCGCCGTAGCGTCAATCACGTAGGGGCCCAGTTCGTCGCTGATGGTGCCGGCATCCGTAACCGCGGTGATCGCCGGACCGGCGGCGTCGACGAGCTGGAAATTGCGGGTGGTCGTGCCGAGCGCGGAGATGGTGACCGACACGGTCGCGGGGACGAAGCCATCGAGCGACGCGCGCGCCTGGTAGGTCCCGGCCCGCGCCCGCCCTCCGTACGCGCCGCCCAGCGCCGCGGTGTACTCGTAGGCGGTTCCAAGCAGCTCGACCCGCGCGCCGGGAAGCGCCTGGTTGAGCCAGGTCAGATTGCGCACGCTGCCCTGGAGCGTACCCATCTGCTGAAGCGTCGCTTGTACAGCGGCGAAGGCGTCGATGAAGCCACTGCCGTAGGTGTTGTCATCGCCGGTCGTCCCCTCGTCACGCGCGGTCTGCAGCATCAGGCTCTTGATCGCCGCCACGTCGAGATTCGGATCGGCCTGACGGAGTAGGGCAACGACGCCCGCGACATGCGGACCCGAAAACGACGTCCCGGTGCCGAGGCCGAAGGCGCCCCCGACCAAGGTCGTGTGGATGTCGACGCCCGGAGCGACCACCTCCGGCTTGATTTTGTTGTTCGCCGGCGCGGCGCAACCGCTCGGACCTCGGCTCGAAGAGAAGTGGATCGGATACGGCCAGCTGCCGGTGGCATTGACCGAGCCGACCGAGAAGGAGTTCACCAAAGTAGTGGCGCGATCCGCGGGCGAGCCGATCGTGCTCGATCCGGGGCCCTCGTTGCCCGCAGAGAATACGGTCACGATCCCCGCCGCCTCGCAATTATCGATCGCGGCCCACCAACGGCTATCGCAGTCGGTGTAGTCGCCTGATTCCTCGTTGAAACGCCAGGAGTTCTGGATCACGTCGGGGACGTCGTCGATCGTGGAGGGATCGCCGTCGGGGTCGGCCATCCATTGAAAGGTGGAGATGATCCGGTTGCTCAGATCGCTGCCCGTACCGATCGCCGCCGCTCCGATCCACTGCGCACCCCAAGCGACACCGGTGGTGTCGTGCGTCGCCGTGTCGAGCCCGACGAGAATGCCGAGCACCGAGGTGCCGTGCCCACCCGGGTCGACCGGGAAGCTCGTTCCTGTTCCGAGGCCATCGTGCCAGCACTCCTGCCATGGATGCGTGCCGTTCGCTCCTCGCCAGCGGTCGGAGAGCGCGGGATGTGAGCCCTCAGCACCGGTGTCGATCAAGGCGACGAGCCTTCCACCGCCGTTGATGCCGAACGTCCGCCAGACCTCCGGAGCTCGTATCGCCGCCAATCCGGAAGGGACCGCGGTCATCACATCTGCTCCCCTTGCGCCCCGAGCTTGCCTCGTGGAGAGATCTTCGTGGCGCGGTAACGCGAGCTGGGGCTCCGCTTCGAGGCGTGCGACCTCAGGCCAGGTCGCGACGCGAGCGAGCACGCTTGCTTCGGCGCGCACGGCGCATGCGTTGATGATCCAGTAAAACTGCTCGTCGACGACGGCGCCGCGATCACGCTCCAGTTGGAGATTCCGCTTCAGCTCGCTCTGACCCACGGTGCAGTCGCGCAGTGCTCGGATCACGGCTTCGTGCCGTTCTGCTTGCCCGGCTCCGCGCGCCGTGAGCGTGCGATCGAGCTCTTCGATCGGGGCCTGCGTGCTCAAGATGACCAGGCAGTCAAGCCGCTCTCCCGGCCCCGCGGTTCGCATCCGGTCGAGCAGACCCGGTGCGACGTCACCCGCCACGCCGATCTCAGCCGACGCGGCGAGCAAGAAGGAAACGAGAAGGGGCAAACGCACGGGGTCCTCCCGGTGACCAGCTCATCGATGCAACCGCGCGAGTCGAGGGGGTGCGAAAAAGTATCGCACGCGAGGGTTCGTCCGACAACAGCGCGCGGCTCGTGCGGCAGTGGTGGCGGTGCAAGGCGCGAGCTCAGCGCGCCGGCACCGGCTCGTAGAAGAGCTCGATGCGATTCCCCTCCGGATCGTGGAAGAAGACGGTCGAGTAGGCCGCGTCGCCCTCGATCTCGCCCGGATCGAAGCCGCGCTCACGCAGCCTTTCCACCCACGCGTGAAGGTCGGGCAGGCTCGGCACCAGGAAGCCCAGGTGCAGCTTCTCGTCGTCGATCGGCGTGCCCGGGCTGAAGACGAGCAGCGTCCCGCCGCTCCAGAGGAAGCGCCCCTTGGCCTCGAAGCCGAGCATCTCGCAGTACCACTTCGATTGCGC
>CAZZAH010000699.1:0-2284 GCA_964652115.1 uncultured bacterium
CCGAGCCGCGCGGCGAGAGGAAGGTCTCGGCCGATTGCAGGTTGCGCGTGAAGATGCCCGACGACAGCCCTTGATCGACGCTGTTCTGGCACTCGATCGCGTGATCGAGGCTCTCGACCTCGACCAGGTAGAGGACCGGCGCGAAGGTCTCGTCGCGCATGATCTTGACCTCGGGGCGCACCTTCACGATGGTCGGCTCGACGTAGTAGCCGGGGCGCTCGATGCGCTTGCCGCCCGCGAGAATCTCGCCGCCTTCCTTCTTCACTTCCTCGATCGCCTTCATCATCGTGTCGACCGCCGACTGATCGACCAGCGGACCCATCAAGATGCCCGGCTCGAGCGGATCGCCGATCGTGATCTGCTTGTAGGCCTTGAGCAGGCGCTCGGTGAACTCGCCCGCGATCTTCTTGTGGAGGAAGACGCGGCGGGTCGAGGTGCAGCGCTGTCCGGCGGTGCCGACCGCGCCGAAGAGAATCGCGCGCGTGGCGAGCGTGAGGTCGGCGTCATCCATCACGATGACCGCGTTGTTTCCGCCGAGCTCCAAGAGCGCGCGACGTCCGAGGTGATCGGCCATCACGCGATTGACGCGGCGACCCATGTCACACGACGCGGTCGCGCTGATCAAGGGGACGCGCTTGTCGCTGACGAGCTTTTCCCCCACGGTCGAGCCCTTGCCGACCGCGAGGGTGAAGATCGGCGGCACGCCGTGCTCCTTGCAGAGCCGGCCCGCGATCTTCTGCACCGCGACTGCCGTCAGCGGCGTCTGCGAAGACGGCTTCCACAGAACCGAGTCTCCGCAGATCGCGGCCAGGCAGCTGTTCCACGCCCAGACCGCGATCGGGAAGTTGAACGAGGTGATGAGGCCGACGACGCCGAGCGGATGCCACTGCTCGAACATGCGGTGCGCGGAACGCTCCGAGTGCATCTGGAGGCCGTAGAGCATGCGCGACTGGCCGACGGCGAAGTCGCACATGTCGATCATCTCTTGGACTTCGCCCAGACCCTCGGGCTTGATCTTGCCCATTTCGAGGGTGACCAACGAGCCGAGTGCGTCCTTGTGCTTCCTGAGCTCATCGCCCAGCGCGCGCACGAGCTCGCCGCGCTTGGGCGCCGGCACGAGCCGCCACTCGAGGAAGGCCTTCTGCGCGGCCTGGAAGACCTGCTCGTACTCAGCCTCGCTCGCCTGAAGCACCTTCGCGAGCGGCTGGCTGGTGGTGGGGTTGATCGAGACCAGCTCCCCGCCGCTCGGATGCTCGATCCAATCCTCCGCGTAGGCCCCGGAGTTGACGTCGGAGAGACCGAGCTCTTTCAGAATCGTCGACGCGCTCATGCTGCGCCCCTTTCGTTCGCTGGACGCCGTCTTCGGGGGCCGTCCTGCCCGTCGGACCGATTCGACCGGATGACCGGGACTCGGCTCGTCATTCATTGGGGTCTCTTCGCGGACCCCGAACAGACCAGTCGGCAGAATATCAGGGCCAAGACGAAAGTGGCAATGCGAGCGGGGCGTGGCTATAGTCCGTCGGTCGATCGGCTGCTCGACGCCGACGCCACGCAGGATGCGTACTGCTTCGCCCCGCGGCCACGGGCCGACTCCGGCCAAAGGCCTGTGGCGATGACGGCCCCACCCAATCCCAGCGCGCAGAGTCGCGCACCACAGGGAGCAAGATTGAGCTTCGAAGATTCTGAGCCCGAGACCCCGTCCGGAACGCCGCGCAAACCGCGCGCACCGAGGCGACCGAGCCGTCGCGCCGAAGCGACCGAGGCTCCCGCGAGCCCGCCGGCCGAGGCGCCACGCGAGCGGAGCGCGGAGCCGCGTCGTCCGCGAAGCGGAGGTGAACGACGCCCACCGAGGACAGTGCCGCCCGTGGAACGAGTGCCGCCCGTGGAACGAGTGCCGCCCGTGGAACGAGTGCCGGCGGTGGAGCGCGTGGCGCCGCCCGAAGCGCCGCGGCCGAGCAACCCGCCGCCGGAGCGCGCCCCGCGTCCGCCGGCCCCACGCAGCGACGATCGCGGCGGTCGTGATGGCGGCAGGCATCGTCGTGATCAGGGCAGGCGCGACGATGGCAGAGGCGAAGTCCGGCGCGACGAAGTCCGGCGCGACGGGGGCCGAGGCCCCGAGCAACGAGGCCGCAGAGGTCGCAGCGACGGCGGTCAGGGCCTGAGTCAGGGCGGCCAGGGCTCGCACGGGCAGGGTCATTCCGGGCAGGGCCATTCCGGGCAGGGTCATTCCGGGCAGGGTCACTACGGACAGGCTCAGTACGGGGTGGGTCAGCAGGGCCAGGGT
>CAZZAH010000700.1:0-2283 GCA_964652115.1 uncultured bacterium
GCCCGATCGTTCGCTAGGAAAGGCGCGGAAGGAGCAGGACGCCGCGGGATTGAATGGTGCCCATGGCAAGGACCACAGTGGCGTTCTTCATGGCGTTCTCCTTCCCGGTATGAATACGTCGTGTGAACCGAACTAGGTTGGAATCGACTTGGAAACTGTAAAGCATCACGCGCGCGAGTCAAGCGTTGCCTCGGTCGAAGGCGCGGCGATCAATCGCCGCGCGGCAGCACGCCTGCGTCACGCATCAGGTGCTTGAGCAGGAGGATCTGTCCGTAGTGACCGGCGAAGTGCTCGAGCACGTGATAGGCGGTCCACTCGCGCGAGACCTGCTTCTCGCCGCGCGCGAAGGTGCCGGCGAGCTCGCTGTCCTTCCATCGGCTCAAATCCTCGAAGGCGGCGGCGCGCGCGCGTTCGATCAGATCCCAGTACTCGGCGAAGGTCTTGCCCGCGAGGGAAGCGGGATGCCGGCCGTCCGGCGGAAGCGGCAATCCGTCGTCGTCCATGTTCATCCCGATCACGCGAAGGAAGACCGACTCTGCCTCGGCTTCGGCGGTCTCGCGCGGCGCGATGTGCAACCACCACAGATCTACCACCGCCAGATGCGCGAGCAGCATGCCGATCGTGTTGACGCCCGGTTGCGGCTGCCACTCCAGGTGACTTACGTCGAGCGACTCGACGTCACGCTTCAAGCGCACGAGCTGATCATTCAGCTGAGCCGCGAATGACGCGACACGCGGGTTGGCGGCGGAATCGAAGCCCGGCGGAACGAGTAGCGTGCGCGCGTTCATCTGCACCTCAAATTTGGCGGTGTGGGGTTGTGGAATCGGGCGGCATCGTAGCACAGCGTGCCGCCCCCCCGCGGGAGCTACGCGTGAGGCGCCGGGAGCGGAAGGATCATGGAGCGAAGGTCACGGAAGAGACTCGTGACACGGCTTCCCGGAACGGAGAAGCCTCCTTCGAGGAGATGTTTTCCGGAGTGCGCGCGACCCGTCCGCGGACTGTGCGTGGTCAGGACGCGCGTGACGCGCAGGCTGATCCAGAGGTCGCCATTTCCCCCATCAGGGCCGAGGGTGAGCAGGAACTCCTCGCTTCCTTGAAGGGCGACGCCGCCGCTCCAGCTTCGCTCGAAGGCTTCGAGCTCGCGAAGCGTCTGGCTCAATCGGACCAAGACCACCCGTTCGTTGCAGACGACCTCGGTCGAGACACAGGCCGTGACCTCGACCACCGGCAAACCTTCCTGCCCGCACGGATCCAGCTGGATGAACGACTCGCGATCGAAGCTCGAGATGAGCATGTACCCTCTCGTGAAGTCGCTCGATGTCCGCGAGCCGGAACGCGCGGGAGAGCGTGGTACTGAAACGCGCGGCCTCGGGGAGTTATCGGCCTCGGGCGTGGGCGAACTGAACGATGCCGCCGCGACGCAAAAGAAAACCGCGATCCGAGCCGCCGCCTGGCGAGCTCCGATCGCGGTCTCGAGTCTTGACCTCCTTGGGTTACCAGCCTGCGCGCGGTCGATAAGCGGAGAAGTGGGGCAGATCGACCTTCACCTTGTGGGTGCCGGCGTTGTACGTGCCCTGCATGTCCACCCACTGACCGGTCGAGGGGTCGTACCACTCGATCGTGGCGTGGGGGCTGTCCCACTGTGTGTTTCGCAGATCGATCTCGAGCGTCACCTTGTCCGAGAAGGTGAGCCCGTGCGGTCCGAGCTCGACTTCGCCATTCGAGCGTCCGAGGTCGGTAACCGTGATGTATTGATTGCCGGAAAAGGATCCCGGCGCGAAGGACACCTTGTAACGGCCGTTCGTGAGCACGCCACCGGTGAGGCCATTGACCAGCCCGCCGACCAGATGCAACGCACCCTGGGTCACCGAGCCGAGCAGGCCGCCGAGCGAACCGATCAGGCCCGAGCTAGCATCTTGCCCCGTTCCATTCGCCTCCGCTGTGCTGGGGGTTTCCGTACCGTTGGGTCCGAGCACCTGCCGGTCGCCTGAACCGCAGCCGGTCACGAGCATGCTCGCGATGACGAAGCCGGCGACCAAGGCGCGTTGTAGAGCTTTTGCTGTCATCTACCCTCCGGTGAATTGGTCCGTAACGATGACAGCGTCACAAGGCTCGTGCCGCGCCCGTAAGTCGCGGCTTTCCGGACAGGGTCTCATCCTGAGATCGCGAGGCTCGTGGTGAAGTTCAACATCGGACATCGATATCGCATGCTCGATGCACGGTGAAGTGTGTGGCCACATCGCGAATGCACGGGCTTGGCTTGCCCTGGCCGATTGCGGTGAC
>CAZZAH010000701.1:0-2278 GCA_964652115.1 uncultured bacterium
GCATTCGCTCTCCGATCCTCCCGATGCGTGCGGCGCCGAGCTTGGCTCCGATTGAGTTTCGCGGCCTGGGCGCCGCCTCACAGCATTTCGCCGTCGCCGTCCATACGGGGCGACTGCGGAAACGGTTTCGCTCGATCCCGCATCCTTTCATCGCACACTTAGGTCCCGAGCGAAAGGGCAGGAATACGGGAGCAAGGCCGGGCCTAGGTAACGACCGACACCGGCCGATATACTGCGGAGGTCAATCCCTTGCCGCGCCGCACGCTGGAACGTGTGCCGAGCTCGGCGGATCCGGCCCTAGCGACGAGGAGCACAGCTGATGTCGAAATCGCGCGTTGCCCTGCTGAGAGTCCGTCCCGAGAGCATCCTCGAGGACATCGACCGGCTGATGAAGCTGGCCGACTACAAGGAGGCTCTCGCACCCGGCGCGACCACCATCCTGAAAGACAACATCTCCTGGCACTTCCCCTTCCCGGGCGCCAACACGACGCCGTGGCAGCTCGAAGGGGTGATCCGCACGCTGCGCGACGGCGGCTACCGCGACGTGACCTGCGTGCAGAACAAGACGGTCGTGACCAACGCCTTCAAGGGCGAGGATCTGAACCAGTACGTCCCCATCTTCCAGGCCTACGACATCCCGGTCCTCTACAACTTCAAGGACGAGGACATGAAGTGGGAGGTCTACAAGCCGAAGGCCCCGATGCTCGTCCTCGATCACATCTTCCCCGACGGGATCATGGTGCCCGACTACTTCCACGGGAAGAACATCATCCATCTGCCCACGGTGAAGTGCCACATCTACACCACCACGACGGGCGCGATGAAGAACGCGTTCGGTGGCCTCCTCAACACCAAGCGCCACTACACGCACTCTTGGATTCACCAGACCTTGGTCGATCTCCTGGCGATCCAGAAGGAGATCCACTCGGGCATCTTCGCGGTGATGGATGGCACGACCGCGGGCAACGGACCCGGGCCGCGCACCATGTTCCCCGAGATCAAGAACGTGATGCTCGCCTCATCGGATCAGGTCGCGATCGACGCCATCGCGGCCAAGCTGATGGGCTTCGATCCGATGAAGCTCGACTTCGTGCGCTTGGCGCATGAGCGCAAGCTCGGCATCGGCGATCCGCGCGACATCGAGCTCGTGGGCGACACCGACCTCGGCAACGAGTCGTGGAATTTCACGGTCGGCGACAACGCCGCCTCGCGCGTAGGCGATCTGATGTGGTTCGGCGCGCTCAAGAAGGCGCAGAACTTCTTCTTCCGCACACCGCTGGTGAACTTCTTCATCTTCGGGTCGGAGGCGTACCACGACTATTACCGTTGGCCGGTGAAGGACCGGATGGTCTTCGAAGGCTGGAAGAAGGACACGACCTGGGGCCGGCTGTTCGAGCGCTATCAACGAGAGAAGATCCTTCGTCAGCCCGAGCCCGCCTCCCCGTGACCCGCTGGGCCTTCGTCTTCGCGCTCGCGTTCCTCACACTGATCGCGGTGCAGACCACGCAGAACGGCGCGGTGCCGGAATCGGCGCTCCGCCTCTGGGCGACGGCCATCCAGACACAGCATCTGTCCGGGGGCGAAGGGCTCTCGTGGCGCGAGGTCGGAGAGACGCTGCCGCAGCTTCTGGCCCGCGTGGTGGTGAATCTTCCGGGAAGCTCGGTCGTCTGGCTCCTCGGACCCGCGATCGTCTTCGCCGCGCTCCTCTGCGCTTGGATTCTCGCGGTGGCGCGGCACTCCGAAGCCGAGGGGCGATGGGCGGCGCTCTTCCCGCTTCTCTTTCTGCTCTCCCCCGCGATCCTTCGCGTCGGCGTCGATCCTGATCTGTCGATCCTGAGCGTGGCCGCGTTGCTGCTCGCGATCTTCTTCCTCTCGCGTCTGGAAACGGGCGACGAGCGTGCCGAGGTCGGCTTGAGCTTCGCGCTCGCCGTCTTCGTGCTCGCGGAGCCGAACGCGTTCTACTTCCTGATCGGTCTCGCGCTCCTGCTCCCCTCGGCGCTGCGTCGTCAGGGCGGCTACGCGATCCGAGCGTTTCGCGCCCTTCGGATCCTCGCGCTGGCCGGCGGTACCTTCGCCCTGGTCGCGGCGGCGCATGCGGTGCTGGGGCGTACGCGCTTCGGATCGGTCTTCGAGCTCTGGATGGAGCCGGCGCACGGCATCGTGCGGCTCGATCGATTCCAGGGAGGCGAACTTCCGACGCCCGATCTCACGCCGCTTCCGCATAGCCTCGCGCTGCTCGTGCTCTGCACGCCGCTCGTCTTCGTGCTCGGCGCGGTGA
>CAZZAH010000702.1:0-2272 GCA_964652115.1 uncultured bacterium
ATGTCCGAAGATCGCCCCGATGTCTATCCGGTCAAGCCGGCCCTGGCCGCGAGCGCGCACATCCGCACGCGCGAGGAGTACGACCGCAGGTATCGCCTCTCGCTCGATCAACCCGAGTGGTTTTGGGCGGCCGAGGCGGAGAGCCTGAGCTGGTTTCACAAGTGGGAGTCGGTCTTCGATCAGGACTATCGCGAGGTCGACATGGCCTGGTTCTCGGGTGGTCGTCTGAACGCGAGCTACAACTGCGTCGATCGTCACCTGAAGGATCGCGCGGAGCAGACCGCGATCATCTGGGCGATGGACGAGCCGGGGCAGTACCGCCACATCACCTATCGCGAGCTCAAGCACGAGGTCTGTCGCGTCGCCAACGTGCTGCTTCATCACGGCGTCAAGCGAGGTGACCGCGTCGCGATCTACATGCCGATGATCCCGGAGCTCGCCTTCTCCATGCTGGCTTGCGCGCGCATCGGAGCGATCCACTCGGTCGTCTTCGGCGGATTCAGCGCCGAGGCGTTGCGTGATCGCGTGCTCGACGCCGGCGCCAAGATCGTGATGACCGCGAATGAAGGGCTGCGCGGCGGACGGCGCCTGCCGCTCAAGCAGACGGTCGACCGCGCGTGCGAAGGCCTCTCCCAGGTCACGACCATCCTGGTCGCGCGCCGCACCGAGGCGGAGCCGCCGATGCAGGCGGGGCGCGACTTCTGGCTCGACCTCGAGTGCCAGCGACAACGATCGACCTGCACCGCGGAGTGGATGGGCTCCGAGGATCCGCTCTTCATCCTCTACACCTCGGGCTCGACCGGAAAACCGAAGGGGGTGCTGCACACCACCGCCGGCTATCTCCTCTACGCGGCGATGAGCCATCGCCTCGTGTTCGACTACCGCCCGGGCGAGGTCTACTTCTGCGCGGCCGACATCGGATGGATCACCGGGCACAGCTACATTCTTTACGGACCGCTGGCCAACGGCGCGACCACCGTGATGTTCGAATCGATGCCGACCTATCCCGATGCCGGTCGCTACTGGCGCATCGTCGACGACCTCAACGTGAGCATCTTCTACACCGCGCCGACCGCGATCCGGGCGATCGCGCGCGAGGGGGACGGCCCGGTGCGTCGCTACTCGCGGAAGTCGCTCCGCATCCTCGGCACGGTCGGCGAGCCGATCAGCCCCGAGACCTGGCGCTGGTATCACGACGTGGTCGGCGAGGGACGCTGCGCGGTGGTCGACACCTGGTGGCAAACCGAAACCGGCGGCGTGTTGATCACGCCGCTCCCCGGGGTCACCCCGATGAAGCCGGGCTCGGCCACGCTGCCCTTCTTCGGCGTGAAGCCGCTCGTGGTCGACGACGACGGCAAGGTGATCGAGGGGAACGGCGTGTCGGGCAACCTCTGCCTCGCGCAGGCATGGCCCGGACAAGCGCGCACCGTCTACGGCGATCATCAACGCTTCAAGGAGACCTACTTCTCGCGCTTCCCCGGCCTCTACTTCACCGGCGACGGCTGCCGCCGCGACGAAGACGGGTACTACTGGATCACCGGCCGCGTCGACGACGTGATCAACGTGAGCGGACATCGACTCGGCACGGCGGAGGTCGAGAGCGCCCTGGTCGCGCACGAGGCGGTGGCCGAGGCGGCGGTGGTCGGCTTCCCGCACGAGCTCAAGGGGCAGGGCATCTTCGCCTACGTGATCATCAATCCGGAGTTCGAGCAGACGCCGCATCAGGAGCTCGTCGGTCAATTGAAGGAGCAGGTGCGCCAGACGATCGGCGGCTTCGCCACGCCGGATCAGATCCTGATCTCGCCGGGCCTGCCGAAGACGCGAAGCGGGAAGATCATGCGCCGCATCCTCCGGAAGATCGCGGCCGCGGACTACGAGGAGATGGGCGATGTGTCCACGCTGGCCGAGCCTACGGTGGTCGACGCCTTGATCACGGAGCACCAGGCGCTGGTCGCGACCTAGGATCCCCCGAACAGGGGACTGCGCGATCGCATCGTCGAGAGCGTAGCGTTCCTTCAGCGGCAAGCCTGCGGGAAGGAGCTCCATTGATGCGCTTCGCGATTGGTTCGATCGCTGTCCTCTGTTTGGCTCTCGGGTCCGTGTCGTGGGCCGCGCCGTCGAGCGGCTGCCCCGACGCGCACTGCCGCGAGTTCGACTTCTGGGTCGGCAACTGGCGCGTGGAAACGCCCGACGGCCAGCTCGCGGGCACGAACCGCATCGACCTCATCTTGGACGGCTGCGCGCTGCAGGAGAACTGGAGCGGCGCGCGCGG
>CAZZAH010000703.1:0-2272 GCA_964652115.1 uncultured bacterium
CGGTGACCTCTCCGATGTCGCGCAGCCCGTTGAGCATGCGCGAGAGGAGATGGACTTCGTGCGCTCGGATCTCGTCGCGTCCGATCGACTGAAGGAAGAGGAGCGCGCGCGACATGCCGAAGACGCCCGCGATGTTGGGCGTGCCGCCGTGATGACGGTCCGGCGCCGGCATGTACTCGACGCCACGCGCGGTGACCTGCGCGGCGGTGCCGCCTCCCGGCAAGTAGGGCGGAGCTTCGTTCAGCAGATCGCGCGGACCGTAGAGGAAGGCCGCTCCCATCGGCGCATAGGCCTTGTGTCCCGCGCCGGCCAGGAAGTCCAAGTGCTCCGGATCGTCGAACGGTTTCACATCGATCGGCATCCGCGCCAGCGCCTGTGCCGCATCCACCAGAATGAGCGCGCCGTTTTCGTGCGCCATCCGCGCGATGCGATGGATGTCGGGCATGATGCCGGTGACGTTCGAGCCCGCGGTCACCGCCACCAGCTTGACGTCGTGCTTCCGAAGCAGCTCCTCCATGTGCCCAATGTCGAGCGATCCGTCGTCGAGCACGCGCGCGCGAAGGACGCTTCCGCGCCGGCGGTGCGGCAGCTCGTTCGAGTGATGTTCCATTTCGGTCGTGATCACCTTGCCCGGTCGATCGGCCATGACGTGCGCGGCGAGGTCGATCGCGGTCGTGGTGTTGCCGGTGAAGCAGACGCAGCCCTTCTTGAGCTCCGCGCCGATGAAGTCGGCCACGATGTAGTAGGCCTCTTCGAAGCGCTCCGTCGCCTTCCGCGAGAGATGATGCGTGCCGCGATGGATGTTGGCGTACTCGCGCGCTAGAAACTCGACGTAAGCATTGAGCACGGAGATCGGCGCGTGGGTCGAGGCGGCGTGATCGAGGTAGACCAGCTGGCGCTCGCCCGAGCCCAACACCGGCACGTGACGGCTCACGATCTCGAACTCGGCGCGTACATCGGTCCAGTTGAGCTTGGCGCCGGGGAGACGACAGACTGCGCCGCCCCCTTCGACCGGCAGCCCCAGGTGACGCCAGCGCTCGATGCCGCCCGCGAGATTCCACACGTCCGAGTAGCCCATGCGAAGGAGCACGTCGCCGGCGAGCGCCGATCGGTTGCCGGTCGCGCAGAAGACGACCACCTTGGCCTCTCGCCCAGGCAGATGCTCGCTGACATGCTTCTCGAGCAGCCCGCGCGAAAGCATGATTGCGCCGGGCAGCGAGCCGCCGTGCATCTCGTCCGCTTCACGAACGTCGAGCACCGCGAGGTCGGTTTCGTGCAGCCGCCTCGCCAGCTCCTCGCAGCTCATCTCGGGGACGCGCGAAAGTGCGTCCTTCACGAAGTCCTTGTAGGTCCATTGCCGGGACATGGGCCCTCCTCGTTGTCGGGTTGGGAAAGGGGAGGATACGTTTTTCCCCTCGCCGGATCTAGCCGCGCGACGCTTGCCGTCGCGATTCCGATCGTGCGAACTTGCGCGCGAAAGGAGCCCCCATGCCTCGAAGCCTCTTTCCGCGTTGGCTCGTGGTCGCGGTCAACTCGCTGCTCATTGGCGCAAGCTGCGGAGGCGGCGGTGCCACCTCGAGCCGCTACATGCTCGCGCGCGACCCAGCTTCGCGTTACGACTTCCGCTACGTGATGGACCGGCAGAGCCGCCGTTGGGTGCAGCGCGAGTGCGAGCTCAGGGTCTCGACCGCGCGCCGCTTGCCTGACCCGCTACTCGATCCGGAGCACGGCAATCGACTGCAGGTGTCGCTCCAGAAGTCGGGGAGCGTCGGCTCTGCCGGCGTGATGTCGCTCGACTTCGAGACGCGCGACGGCTTCCGCGTCTGGAAGATCCGCGACGTGCTGCATGAGGACGACGCAAGGGGACGAACCGCCTACGGCGTCACCGTGAGCTGGCCGCAGGAAGGGACGTCGACCGAGTTCGATGCGTACGAGCTCTTTCCTCTTCCGCCGCTCGGCAACGTTCCGCCCGACACTTGGTCGGATTGGAAAGCGGCGGCCTCGTTGCGCGAAGGCGGCATGGGTTGGTGGGAAGAAGTGCAGGGCGAGCCGCCGACCCAGGTCGCGCCGCCGAAGTATCCGTTCGAGCTGCGGTATCGGTTGATCCTGACCGACAACCCGGTGCTGATTCCGTGAGGGCGCGAGTCGACTATTCGAGCCGATCGAACTTTCCCTGGAAGTCCTGGCTGACTCTGTAGGTCCGCTCGAATCCGCGAGGTCAGCAGATCCGCGGCAGCTGCTCGCCGCTCAGCATCTCGACCGCGCGAAGGCC
>CAZZAH010000704.1:0-2271 GCA_964652115.1 uncultured bacterium
TCGACCGCGAGCTCGAGTCGAGCCAACGTCTCCTCCTCCAAACGAGGATCGAGGTGCACCGAGGTGCCGACCGCGCCGGAGATCTTCCCCACCGCGAGATTCTGAAACGCGCGTCGAAGACGATCCTTCTGGCGGCCGAGCTCTGAGTACCAGCCGAGCAGCTTGAAACCGAAGCTCGTCGGCTCCGCGTGCACGCCATGCGTGCGTCCCACCATCACGGTACTTCGATGCTCGATCGCGCGACGACGAAGCTCGCGCCCAATCAGATCGAGCGAGTCGAGCAGCGGCGCCGCGGCGCGACGGAGCTGCAGCGCCTGCGCCGTGTCGACCAGGTCAGTCGACGTCATGCCGAAGTGAAGCCAGGTTCGCTCTTCGCCCAGATGCTCGGTCACCGCGGTCAGGAAGGCGACGACGTCGTGATTCAGCTCACGCTCGAGCTCGTCGATGCGATCGGGATCGATCTTGGCATTGGCGCGGGCGGCGGCATGCGAACCAGCCTTGGCGAGCCCGGCATTCTCCAGGGTCTCCAGGTGCGCGAGCTCGACCTCGAGCCAGAAGCCGAAGCGCGATCGATCGGCGAAGAGCTCGCGCATGACCGGCCGGCTGTATCGCGGAATCATCGTCCTTGCTCCTCGCGGGTGCGGCGATCGATCGCTGCGCTCTCCGCGCTATCCATTAGTGCCGCTATCCACCGGTGCGTCGCGTGACCGGTGCGAGCTCCACCTTGAGCGGGATCTCGATCGTGCGGCCATCCTCGCGCAGGATCGAGAGGCGGAAGACGTCACCCGGCTGCGAGCCGAAGAAGGTGCGGTAGGTCTGCTCCTTCGTCGTCACCGGCTCGCCGTTGATCTTCTTGATGATGTCGTAGCGTACCGGCTCGCCGCTGAAGCCACGAACGCCGGCGCGCGCGGCGGGCGATCCCTTCTCCACCTCGGCCACGATCACGCCCTGCGCGTCGCTCAACCGCAGCTCCTGCGCGAGCCACGGGGTCAAGGTCTCGAGCACCGTGCCGACCCAGATCTGCCGCGTCTGCCCGTACTGGATGATCTCGCGCGCGACCCGGACCGCGGTATCGACCGGAATGGCGAAGCCGACTCCTTCGGACCCGCCGCTTCGCGAGAGGATCAAAGTGTTGATCCCGATGAGCTGTCCCTGGCTGTTGACCAGAGGCCCGCCCGAGTTGCCGGGATTGATCGCGGCGTCGGTCTGGATCAGATCCTTGTAGATCGCCTCGCTCGTCGCGTCGTCGCTCTGCACATCGCGATGAAGCGCGGAGACGACCCCGACCGTGACCGTCGGCTGCGGGTCCTTGAGCAGGTTGCCGAAGGGATTGCCGATGGCAATGGCCCACTCGCCCACCATCAGATCGGAGGAGCTGCCGACCTCGGCCGCGGGCAGATCGGTCGCGTCGACCTTCAGCACCGCGAGGTCGTAGTTCGGATCCGAGCCTTTGAGCACCGCGGGCAAGGTGCGTCCATCCGGAAGCGTCACCTGATAGTCGCTCCCGACCGCGACGACGTGATGGTTGGTGAGGATGATGCCCGACGGATCGACGATCACGCCGCTGCCGGCGGGCACGCGTTGCCGATAGCGAGGCCCCGGGACATACCATCGCCAGAAGAAGTCCTGCACCACGCGGCCTTGTCCCTGCACGAGCTGATTGACCGAGACGGTCACGACGGAAGGCCCGAGCTTCTCGGCCGCACGTACGACCGCGGTGCGCCGGCCCTCGTAGAGCGACTGCTCGAGCGCCTGCTTGTTCGTGTCGGTGGAAGGATCGCCGTTCGGGTTGGTCGAGCCGCCCGCTGCGCCAGAGTTCTGTGAACCTGCGCCGCCGGGCGTATCGGCCACCGTCGCCACGTTGGCGGAAGGCCGCTGCCCGGCGGAGTCAGGGCGCGCCTGCTGCCCGCGGAAGAACCATGCGCTGAGCCCGAGGCCCAGCAGAAAAACGATGCCCAAGAGCGCGAGCCTGGGTACCGGACCCCTCGCCCTTTCCTTCGATTCGTACGGATCGTGCATGAAGAGAGCTCGCCCTCGCCGAAGCCCCGCCCTCGGAAAAACGCCAAGACTACGCGACCCGCGCGGGGCTTGGCATCAGGAATGTGGACCTTGTCTCTCGGGCCGATAGCGCCAGAGAAGGATGACGTTCGGTTCGGTCTTGATGCTTCCGAGGCGCGTGCGGCTCGCGACGGAGACGCGCTTGACCTCGTCCTCGCGGAAGAGCTCGACCTCGCCCGCCACCCGGTTTTCGGGACGATACCAGATGCGGAA
>CAZZAH010000705.1:0-2269 GCA_964652115.1 uncultured bacterium
ACCAGCCGAAGGGCCAAGGGGGCGCTGAATCGGGGCATGGAGTAGTCGGAGAGGATGATGTCCCAATGGCCGCGCGCGAGGGCCGCGGCCATCGCCTCGGGGGTCTCGACCCGCTCGTGTAGAACCTCGAATCCACCGCGGCGAAGCTCGCGCAGAAGCAGCGCGGCATCGGCGTCTGAGTCCTCGACCAGGAGAGCGCGGAGCGGGCGGCCCATGCGCTAGGCCCTCGCTCGTAGCGGCGCCGATTCGTTCAGCACGAGCCAGAAGAGCCCGAGCTGCCGCACCGCTTCGCTGAATTGCGTGAAGTCGACCGGCTTCTGCACGTAGCTGTTGGCCCCGAGGCTGTAGCTCTCGAGAAGATCACGCTCCTCGAGCGAGGAGGTCAGCACCACGACCGGAAGGAGCCGCGTGCGATCGTCACCCCGCAGCTGCCGCAGCACTTCGAGGCCATCGACCTTCGGGAGCTTGAGGTCGAGCAGGATGACCTGCGGCAAGGTCGAGTCGGAGCGGTTCGCGTACGCCCCGCGCGCGAAGAGGTAGTCGAGCGCCTCCGCCCCATCGCGGGCGACCACGATCGGATTCAGCACGTTGCTCTTCTTGAGGGCGCGGAGGGTGAGCTCCTCGTCGCTCGCGTTGTCCTCGACCAAAAGGATGGCCCGCTCACTGGTGGATCCTCCCATCGCTACACGTTCCTTTCCGTCAAGGTGAAGTAGATCGTGGCGCCGGTCCCCACCTCGGCCTCCGCCCAGACCTGGCCGCCGTGCCGGTGAACCACACGTTGCACGGTGGCGAGCCCAACGCCCATGCCCTCGAACTCCGTCGCGGAGTGAAGGCGTTGAAAGACTCCGAAGAGCCGGGCCGCGTGCCGCATGTCGAAGCCGGCGCCGTTGTCCCGAACGAAGAAGACCCGCTGCTCGTCGCGAAGCATGCTGCCGACCTCGACCCGCGCCTCCACGCGCCGGGAGGTGAACTTCCACGCGTTCCCGAGCAGGTTGTCGAGCGCCACCGTCATCAAGCGCGGGTCCGCGGAGACCACCAGTCGATCTGGGAGCACGAGGTCCACCGAGCGTCGCGGGCCGCTTCGCTCGAGTCCGGCCCAAGTGCTACGCACGATGGGAACGAGGTCGATTTCCGCCGGCTCGAAGGAGTGGCGGCTGAGCCGGGCGAGGGCGAGCAGGCCGTCGATCAGCTCCGACATCAGCTTCGCCGAATCGCGAACGAAGCCCAGGTGGCGCAGCCCGTCGGGGTCGAGCAGGTGACCGCAATCCTCGAACAGCGCCTGACTGAATCCGTTGATGCTTCGCAACGGTGCCCTCAGGTCGTGCGCCACCGAGTAGTTGAACGACTCGAGCTCGCGGTTCATCGTCTCGGCCTTATCCTTCGCGCCGACCAGGGCACGCTCCAGTCGCTTGAGCTCGGTGATATCACGCGTGATCTCGGATAGGCCGACGACGATGCCCTGGGCGTCGCGAACGGCGGAGATGGCGACCGAAGCGTCGAAGCGATCGCCGGTGCTCCTCAAGCGCACGGTTTCAAAGTGGGCGATCCGGTCTCCCGCGATCACGCGTGCCTCGACCTCGGCCGTCTCCACCGCCAGCTCCGGCGGAATGAGCGCACTCATCGGTTTCCCCATCATCGCCTCGGCTGAGCGCCCGAAGATCCGCTCCGCGCTCCGATTCCAGTTGGTCACGACGCCGTCCGGCGTCCGGCCGAGGATCGCGTCTTCCGAGTCCTCGACGATGGCGGCGAGGCGATGGCGACGTTCGGTGATATCGAGCGAGAGGACGCAGACCCCTTGCGGCACCGGGACGAAGCGCAGCTCGAAGACGAGGCGAGTGCCGTCGTCGAAGTTGAACTCGTTCTCCATCCGTCCGGGCACTCGCGTCTCCATGCACTGGCGGAGCGCGACGAACATCGGCGTGTGCTCGATCCCCGGATAGCACTCCATCATGGTGCGGCCGAGCAGCTCGTCTTTCCGCTTCCGCGATTGCAGCTCGATCGCGTCGTTGAGGTAGCGGTAGGTCCAATCGAAGCCGATGACCTGGCAGCCTTCGAGCAGGCGATCGAGCACGTCGCGGGAGATGCTGGCGAGGCGGAGGCTCTCCTCCTGGCGCTTGCGTTCGGTGATGTCCTCCACGTGGACCGCGCGGTAGAGGACGAGGCCGATCGCGTCCTTGACCGCGGTCACGTTGATCGAGACCGGAAAGACGCTGCCGTCCTTCCGCCGGTGGCGCGACTCGAAGGTGTGGTGTCCATCCGCGTGCGAGCG
>CAZZAH010000706.1:0-2267 GCA_964652115.1 uncultured bacterium
GGCGTCTGATCCGGCGCGGGCGAGCCTTCACCCGCGAAGGTGTCGGTGCCGGTGTGCGTCTGGTAGCCGACCGCGTCGATCACGACCGGCCCGCTGCCGTCATCCTTCCGAAGCTGCACCGAGTCGGGGCCGTTCTGGAAGTCGACCAGTGCACTCACCATCTCCGGGCTCGGCACGCTCGTCGCGCGCTGCGCGATGACGAAGTAACCGTCGGCCGGAACGCTGAAGCCGGTCAAGTCGATGGTGGCGTAATCCACGCCGCCGTTGCCGTTCACACCGACGAGCTTGTAGCCGTCGAGCGACATCCCGGGCGTGCCTTTGAGCTCGCACCAAGTGTCGACGTCAGTGCCGTTCGAGTCGTAAACGATTTCGTTGATCACGATCGTCTGCGCCGCCGCGAGGGAGGCGAAGAGTGCGCAAGCGGCGAGCGATAGGAGCGCCGTCCGTAGCCGTCGCATCATGTGGGATTACTCCTTGGGAAGGGTTGCTGCGAGCTCACAGCACCCCAGACGAGGTGCCGAAATGACACGTCCGACCGCCAGCGGGACAACAAACCAGGGCGTGGAAATGCCATCAAAACTCGGCCAGAAGTTTACCGTCGCCTGCTCGCGCGGTCAACGATCAGCCCAGCTTGAGGGAAGAATTCACCTGACCCTCACAAGCTAATCGAGGGGCGACTTCAGGACGACGGAGTCCTGTCCGACACTGGAAGAAGCGCGTCGACGCCGGCCCGGCCCCTCGCCATCGCCGGCCCATTCCTCGGTACGGAGTCGCAGCCTCGATGACCACGGCCCCAGACATCCCGCTCTCCAGGGAAGCGCCAAGCCTGAGCGCTCGGCCCGGCACCGACCGGCTTCGCCGCCGGCTCATCCTCTCGGCCACAATCCCGGTGGTGCTTGCGCTCGGCGTCGTCTTCGTGGCGTTGAGCGGCGCGGTTCATCGATTCGGGGATGGCCCGATCGCGGCCTCACAGCTCTCGGCTCTGGTGTGGGCGCTGGGGGGCATCTCGCTCGGCTGCCTGATCGTCTGCCTCGCCTTCACGCGATGGATGACGGAGCAGATCCTGGCGCCGGTCGAGGAGCTCCACGTCGTCTCCGCGCGCTTGGCGGAAGGCGACTGCGAGACGCCGGTCGAGGTGCGGCCGAATGACGACTTCGCCTCGCTCTCGGCCGACCTCGAAACGATGCGCATCTCGCTCCATCGCCAGATCGCCGCGCTGGCCGAGCTCGATCAGATGAAGAGCGACTTCCTGGGTCTGGCTTCGCACGAGCTCAGAACGCCGGTCTCGATCATCCAAGGCTGCGTCGACCTTCTCTCGCTCGACACGCCGGCCGAGCTGGCGCCCGGACGCGAGCAGCACGGCATCCTGGAAGCGTTGCAGCGCGCGGTCGAGAGCCTCTCGAGCCTGGTGAACCAGGTGACCGACATGACCTTCCTCGATCGCCGCCGCATGACGCAGGACATGGCGCGCCACGATCTCTCCACCCTCTCGCGGCAAGCTTCGGATCGACTCAAGGCGGAGATCACGAAGCGGACGATCGAGTTCTCGCTCGAGCTCGCCCCGGAGGAGTGCTGGGTCTTCGCCGACGGGCCGCGGCTAGCGCAGGCGCTCGATCACCTGCTCAGGAACGCGCTTCGATTCACTCCCGACGGCGGCGCCATCATCCTTCGCACCTGCCGCGGCGAACGTGAGGTGAGCTACGAGGTGCAGGACACCGGCGTCGGTATCCCGCCCGAGGTGCAGGCCCGCATCTTCGATCCGCTCTACGAGGGGAAGAGCCACCTGCATCATCAGAGCGGCACGCTCGAGTTTGGTTCCTCGGGCTTAGGGCTGGGTCTCGCGATCTGCCAGAAGATCGTGAAGGCGCACCGCGGCCGCATCGAGGTCGAGTCGATGCCGGGCGAAGGGAGCCTCTTTCGGATCGCGCTGCCGCGTCACGTCGACAACGTGGTCGACACGCCCCCCTCGGCCGGGCCGAGGCCCGATCCCTTCCTCTCGCATCCCTTCCAGGACTGGAGCGACCCGCTCTCGCGCGCGGCGTGAGCGCCGCAATCCGCCTCGCCTGAGTCGGACGTGACGGCGGACGCGACTCTGTGGCAGACTCGCGCCTCGCTTCAACCGGAGGTGGGACATCGGCTCGAGCTCCGCCCGCGCGCGCCTCGTCGCGTTCAGCCTCTACGACTTCGCCGACTCAGGCTTCGCCACCACCATCGTCTCCGTCCTCTTCAGCCAGTACTTCAGCGCGAAGGTGGTCGGAAACGGCGCC
>CAZZAH010000707.1:0-2267 GCA_964652115.1 uncultured bacterium
CCCCACATCGCGGGCATCGCGCGGATCGCGTAGGCCTCGGTTATCCGCGTGCCGCGCTTAGCCGCGCGACGAGTTCATCGCTTGCTCCCAGCTCAGCACATCGCCCTCGGGCAGATTGGTGACGCCGACCTGGCGGAGCATGTAAATCAGCTGGGCGCGATGATGCATGCTGTGCGTGATCACGTGCGCGATGGCGCCGCCGAAGCTCTTCTCGGTCGGCGGATCGTCCAGAGTATCGAGCCACCGCTGATCCCACGCGTCGCGCGCCTCGATGTCACGGGCGACCCGCGCCAGCTCAGCCGCCGCCCGATCGAGTCGTTCCGTGAGTTGCTCGATCGTCCTCGCGGGGGAGGTATCGACGCGCTCGACCGCGCGTCCGGCCATGAGCGCGGCCCAGCCCTCCATGTTTCGAATGATGTGCGCGAAGGTCTTCCGAAGGCTCTTCGGGCCGAGGTCGAACTCGCGATCGAGCGCTTCATCGCTCAAGCCTCGCGCGCGATCGAGCAGCTGCCGCGTGGTCCAGGCGTCATGCTCGAGCAGACGATCCAGCAGGTTCATTCAACGCTCCATTGGCGAGAAGAGAAGCGGCTCAGCGAGACCGCGACAGTAGATGATGAGCCCGTCCGACTCGCGCTCGTAGCGTTCCGCCGCCTGGAGCGCCTCGAAGTACCTCGACTCCTGGACATTCAGCGCCTCGGCGCAGGCCATCTTGGTCGAGCCGATCGGGCTGAACGTGAGCTGATCTCCTTGAAACGCCACCGTCCCGAAGAAGCGATTGCACGAGCCGCGGCCGGCGATCTTGCCCTCTTCCATGAACTCGAGCGTGGCTTCGGCGTCATCGATCACGCCGCTGCCGCCCAAGTCTTCGAGCCGCCAACGCGTTCCCTCGAGCGGGTTCTCCATCGTCGCGGGTGTGCCTTCGATCACGACCGGCTCGCTCGCGGCATCGAGGCCCGTCGCCGGCGGCAACACCAGTTCGACTCGCGTCGGATTGCCGCGCGTGATGACGCGCGTGTCCTTGGCCGTGGCGAAGAGCATGCGCTCGCCGCTGTGGATCGCGGCCTTGATCGCATAGAGATGATCGCGAGACACGCGCGAAGGATCGTAGCTCAGCCTGAAGTCGATCGGCACCTGGCGCCCCTGCGTGAAGATCGTGGTGTCGGCCAACACCACCGAGGTCGTCACGCCCGGCGAGACGTCGACCATCCAGAGATCGATCCGACTGTCGGTCGGAAGCACGGTTCGCTCGCGGTAGTTCACGCGACCATCGACCACGCCGCGGTCGCGTCCGCTCTCGAGCCGAGCGTAGTCGCCGAACTGTCCGGTGTAGTGCGAGCAAGCGGAGATCGTGCAGATGGCCAACGCGGCAAGCGCGGCGGCGGCTAGACGCATCCTGTCCTCTCTTCCTTGATGCCTTTCCCGAAGCCTTCCAGTGGAAGCGGCCTCTCCCGAGAGGATATTGAAGCGCAGGGATCGCACGCCGGTAAAGCCCCCGGCCAAAGATGGGCCGGATTAGGTGCGAGCAGTGACCTTCGCGCGGATGCCGTCGCCCGGCTCGGGCGGCGTCTTGCTGTAGTCGAGCGCCGCGGTGGGATCGGAGAGACTCCACGAATAGCCGCGAAGGAGCACGACCGCGAAGGCCTCCATGTAGTAGGTCGCGAAATCGAGTCCCGGACATTTGTGCCCGGTGGCCGGCCCGGCGCCTTGCGGAGCGAAGGCATGCTCGTGCCGCTTGTCCTCCGCGCGTTCGGGCGAGAAGCGGTCAGGATCGAAGCTCTCCGGGTTCGAGTAGACGCTGTGCGAAACGTGGCTCGGATGAATCGCCCACATCACCATCCAACCTGCGGGGACCTTGGAGCCTTCGAACTCGAAATCTCGTCGCGCGCGTCCGAAGACGGCGGGGATGATCGGGCAGAGGCGCTTGACCTCGTTCACCACCTGGAGCAGGTACGGCATCGTGGTCAAGGACTCGAGGGTCAGCGTCTGCGGCGCCTGCTCCGCGATCTCGGCCGCGAGCTTCGCGCGCGCGTCGGGATGCTGATCGAGCTGGCGCACCATCTCCCCCAACTCGGCGAAGACGATGTAGCCCGCGATGACCACGTGATGCAGCTCGAGCACCGCTTCTTCATCGGTCAGCGCGGTGCCGTTGGGCGGCGTCGCGAGCATGCGCGAAAGGCCGTCCTCGGTCGGGGTCTGCCGGCGCTCGCGCACGATGCGCGCGAAGACCTCGAAGATCCGATCGCGCGCGGCCAGCGCTTTCTGGTACG
>CAZZAH010000708.1:0-2266 GCA_964652115.1 uncultured bacterium
CCGCTCGCGTCGGTGCCATCCCACGCAAATGGGTGCGGACCGGCGGCGTAGCTTCCCTCGGCGAGGCGCTTGACCTGACGGCCGCTCGCGTCGATCACGCTGACGCGAAGCCGCGCGGTCTGATCGAGCGAGAGCGCCACGCTCGTGGCGCCGGACGTCGGGTTCGGATAGACCGAGACGCCGAGCTCGAGGCGAGGCGCACCGGGCACGTCGGCCACGCCCTGATTGGCGCCAGGCAGGTGAACGACGTAGGGCACGAACCAGAAGCCCGAGGCGTCGATCGCGGTGCCCCCGATCGTGTGCCCATCGGCCGAGATGCTGGTCGCGTTGTAGAGGTAGCAGCCCGCCACGTCCACGCTCATCGCGGTGAGGTAGGTCGAGAGCTGTTGGATCCCGCCCGCCTGCGTCCAGATGATCGCCGAGGGGAAGCTGAACCAGGGATCGCCGCTCCAGCCGACCACGGTGCCGTCATCGGCTACTCCGGTCGCGATGCTCCCCGCCGTCTCCCCCGGCAAAGTGCCGATGTCGATCGGGCCGGTGCTCTCGCTCCAGTAGAAGCCGGTGCCGTTCAACTGTCCGCAGATGCGGGTGCCGTCGCCGCTCACGCTGAGCGCCTCACCCACCGCCTCCTCGCCCAGGAAGAGCTGCGGTCCTTCGGCGTTCGCGTTCCAGAGCGCCGGGCGTCGATTGCCAAACTGCGGGTGCTCATCGAAGCCGACCGCGGTGGTGCCGTCGTCGGAGAGGTCGGTCGCGCGGCTGCTCACATCGGCCGTGTGGCCGAGTCCGATGCTGCCCGAGCCCGCGACCCACTTAAACGCTTCCGCGCGGCAGTTCGGGACCCAGCTCAAGCCGACCGCGACCGTCCCGTCGTGGTTGAGCGCCCAGCCGGAGCTGATCGAGGCGCCGCACGGCTCGCCGCCGGGGACGGGATCGAGCGGCGACCAACCGCCGTCGCCCGTCCAGGTGGCGGCAACCTCGTTGCCGGCGTCATCGACGGCGGTGCCTACCACGGTCGAGCCGTCGCCCGAGACGTTGGCAAAGGTGCCGGTCGACGCGAAGAGGTAGCCGGTGTCGGCGGTCCAGTAGAAGTTGTTCCAGCCGCAGTAGGCCGAGCCGTCGGCCGAGACGTAGACCGCTCCGGGGAAGAACGAGTGCGGCAGCGCGAGAAGCTCGAAGGTCCCGGAGGCCCGGGCGCCACTGCTCAAAGCCGCCAGGGCCGCGGCCGCGACGAGCGCAGTCCTTGTTTTCATGTGCTGACTCCTTGCTTGGGGTGGTGCGCTCGAGCCCACTCGAGGAAGTCCCGGGGTTGGGCGCGAGAAGAGGGTAGCCAGCGACTCGGTTCTTCTGCAAGAATTCTCTCAGAGAATTTTCATAGAGAGGCCCAAGATCTCTCGGCGGCACTTGTCGCAGTGGGAGCGTCTCGGGAGCTAGGTTAGCCGTCGCTCGGCCCGCGGGCCGAGAGCTCGAGGAGTTGGAATGTTCGGCTCGATGCAGGGGCAAGGAATGCAGCGTCCCCCACGCTCGGTGGAAGATCGAATTTTGAAGGTCGCGTCGGTGCTGGCCGAGAGCCTGACCGCGGTCGCGACCTCGGTGGCCGGCCCGGCGCTTCGAACGACGCGTCTGGCCGCGCGCTTGAGCCTCGACAAGAGCCTGGCGAGCCGGCTCCTTCGCGCGATCCGCGCGGAGTCGATGGACGACCTGGTGCACTTCATCCCCTCGCCCACCGGGCTCGGCATGTTCTTGAACGCAGCCGAGGCGAACGGCGCGCCGGCCGACCTCTGCCGCAAGGCCCGCGCGGCGGTCGAGGAATTTCGCGAGCTTCTGGAAGAGCTGCCGGGCGGCCGCTCCGCGCTCGACACCTGGATCTCGCAGGGTGCGAGCGATGTGAGGAAGCGCGCCGAGCGGACGGCGAAGCAGGCGGTCTATCGCGGCATGTCCCACCTGCTCGGCTTTCACTGCGAGACGGTGGCGTCGGCGCTCATCCTCCAGCCTTCGGGCGATGGACGGACGGCCGACGGCATCGAGGTGAGCCAGCGCGCGAAGGTCAGACGTCTTCGTCCCGACACGCCGGTCGCGCTCTTCAGCATCGACCTCGCGAAGGATCACGCCGCGGGGCCGACGCCGCGCATCGAGCCCTTGAGCGCGGACGCGGATCCCGTGGATCCCGCGTCGTATCTGTTGCCGCGCTTCTGTCAGCCGGAGGCGCCGGCCCTCGAGCTCTTCCGCGAAGGCTCGCACCATGTCTTCGCGCTTTCGGATGAACTTG
>CAZZAH010000709.1:0-2245 GCA_964652115.1 uncultured bacterium
GCGGCGTGCCGTCGGCGACGTCGCCGTTGTTGTCGTCGTTCAGCAGAAGCTTCGAGAGATAGTTCGGCATGCTGAACTGCTTGTTCTTCCAAGTCGCGCGATGGAGCTGCTCCATCAACGCGCTGCCGGTCGAGTGGCCGAGGCTGTTCTGCAGATTGACGCGCGTCTTCCACATCGCGCCCATGATGATCTCGCCCAGGCAATGGATCTCGCCGCCGCACTCGGTGCCGGGATACTGGCGAAGGTTGTTGCCGCTGCGAAGGTACTGCGAGCCGGTGGTAAAGCCTTCGCCCATGAAGGGATCATCTTGGATGCACATCGCCGCGATGTCGGAGAAGCCCTCGTTCATGCCCGACGCGTTCGGCGGGGCCGACGGCGAGTAGGTGAACTGAGTGATGCCGTGACCGTACTCGTGGTAGACGACGTCCGCGATCTGCGCGGTGTTGGCGCAGTTTCCGGTCGCGGCGCAGAAGTTGAGCGAGGAGCCGTTCCAGTAGGCGTTGCAGCCGGAATTGCACGGATCGCCGCCGCCGCCGCCCGGCGGAAGGTTGAGGTTGTTGCCGCAGGCGAAGTCCATCCCGGTGAACGCGGGATCGAGCCCCTTGATCCAGGAGTGGACGACGTTGGTGTGGTAGTACGCGTCGCGCTCCTGCACCTGCGAGTTCGAATCACTCCACTTGATGTTGAGCGGAACGCCGGGGCTGCCGGCGCCGGAGAAGCTGGCGTCGCCGCCGTCGGTGCGGTTGACGTTGGCCCAACGGCCCGATAGATCCGAGGTCACGGTGTAGCTCTGGTTGTTCGGCACGACCAGGGTCACGTTGCCGTTCGCGTCGGTGTAGGAGGTCGTGCTGTTCGCCGTCACCCGCTCGTCCGGATTCCCCAGCTCGATGTAGGGATCGGTCGTCGTCTTCATCTCGACGTCGGACTTGACCGACACCGGAATGTCGAAGGTGTGGATCGCGTTCTCGCGCGAGAGGAGCTGGCCGTCACTGGCGTCGACGTAGCTCCACCACTCCCCCGCGGGGCGATCGGTGTGGGCCTTGACCTCGTAGGCGAGGTAGTAGCTCAAGCGCCCCTCGAGCTGAATCGGCTGGATCACCAGGCGCGCGGAGCCTTCGAAGCGATCATTCGCGCTCGAGCCGAAGGGCAGACCACTCACCGCGATCCGCTGCGCGTCTCCTTCGGACAGCGCGGGGGTCGTGTAAGCCGAAACGTTCGGATAGAACTCCGAGCCGAACGACACGACCTTCCCCTGGAAGAGAAACACCTCGGCGCGACCGCCGACGACCTCAAGTCCGTCATGCATCTGAAGGAAGATGACCTGCGTGCGATCACCGTTCGGCAACACCTCGGAAAGGTGGAGCTCCGACGGATTCAGGTTGAGCATCCGGGCATGGTCGGTCAGGAAGCGCGTCGCCGCGCGGCCGACCTCATCGTTCGACGCGGATGCACTGATCAAAGGGATGCCCGGGCCCATCAAGGTGGCGGGAGCGCCGAGGTCGGCGCGATAGCCGGCGACCAACCAGCGCTGCCCCTCCCCGGTCACGAAGGAATTCCATCCCGGGATCAGGCCGGCCGCCTCGCCCGTGCTCGGCTGCGAGTAGATCGGAGCCGCCATCTCCACGGGGAGCGATACGAGATAGGAATGGTCATCGATCGGGGCAAAGGCGTGAGCCTGAGCCGCCAGGGCAAGCGAAGCCAGCCCTGTCCCGAGGGTCCGCAGTGACAGACGATTCATCGAGTTTCTCCTGTGCCGTTGCATTCCTGCTCGCGTGAGTACCAACCATGGTGAAACCCGCGAGATATTCAGGACAGAGCCTCTTGGGTCGGCGTCTGAAGTGAGCGCGTCAAGCATAGCCGCCGAGCGAGATTGGGGTCAACGATGCCGCGCCGCCCGGCCTCCGAAGGCGCCGTGGCGCTCCCCCACTCCGGCTCTAGGGAGTCGGAGGCTTGCCCGCCTCGGCTTGGGTCAAATAGCCACTCGCTCGCGTGTCGCCCGGGGTCTGCGCCAAGACGTCCCGCCAGGCGGCGGCCGCCTCCGGATAGCGACCGACCTGATGGAGCACCAGAGCGCGTTGAATGAGGAGCGAGTGATCCCTCGGCCGGTTGGCGAGCGCCCGATTCAGCGGCTCGAGCGCATCGGCGGGACGCCCCTCCTCGCGGAGAAGCATCGCGAGGTTCACCACCGGCGCGACCGCGAGCGGGTCCACCTCGGCGGCCCGCCGCATCAGCTCGATCGCCTCGG
>CAZZAH010000710.1:0-2237 GCA_964652115.1 uncultured bacterium
GTGGAGCTTGACACAATTCCTTCAGACCCCGAAACACAGCGGGATGGCGCCGACCGTCATCATGGCCGTGTCGCTCTCGCTGGGCCTGTCGTCCAATTCCTCCGCCGATTGCCGTCTCTACTCCGAGGACATCAAGTGGATCGGCGGCATCGGCATCGCCGGCGGATTCCAGAAAGACCTCGATCTCCTCGAAGTGGGAACGAATCACTACGCCGTGCTCGGAATGGATGGCGAGCCCGAGCAGATCGTCGACATCACCGACCCTCGTCAGGCGCAGATCGTGGGCGTCTTGAACCAGAGCTCAGGCGGCTGGCGCTGCGCGGTGGCGGGTACGGCGGTGGTCGTGGCGCAGACCACTGAGCTCGCGCTTTACGACGTCGGGAACCCAATCGCTCCGCAGCTGCTCGGAACGATCGACCTGGGCGAAGGGCCGATCGACGTCGTGACCGCACCCAACTACGCGTATGTCATGGGCGCGGCCGGCGGGTTTGACGTGGTGCGCATTACAGGTGCGGGCGCACCCGCGTTGGTGGGTAGCTGCCAGGTCGGCGGGCACGATTCGCAGATGTCTCGAGCCGGCTCGTTCGTCTACATCGGGAACGAAAGCGGCCTCACGGTCGTCGATGTCACCAACGCGGCGACGCCGACGGTTCGCCTTCATCTCGCCGGCATGCGATGGGATGTCTGTGCCGACGGTGGGCGACTCTACGCGACGACCGTCGACCAGCTCTCGATCTACAGCCTGGCGAACCCGGCCGCGCCCGCGTTGCTCCATTCGATGAGCCTCAGCAGCGGCTTCGAGCTCGCGGCACAGGGATCGCGTCTTTTCGTCGCCGAGAACCGCGTGGGATGGACCGGCCTCGCGATCTACGATGTGTCGGACGCGGCTCACCCTGCCTCTCTTGCCTTCACGCTGACCTATCGCTTTCCCGCAGCGCTCGCGCCCAGTGGATCGACGCTCTACATGACCAATGGCTGGGATATGCAGATCCTCCAACTGAGAGACCTCTCGGTGGCGAGTCCCTTGTCGAGTAGCGTTCCGGCGTTTTCCTTCGGGCATCTGTCCCTCGGGCCGGGGAAACAGCTGCTCGATGCTCGCCCGCAAGGAGTCGGGTTCGTCAGCCTGCTCGATCCCGCGCATCCGGTTGCGCTCCCAACCCTGAACCTTGGACGATCGGTTTGGTCCGTTACCACGCAGGGGGACTATGCCTTCGTCGGCGGAACGGCGCCGGGGCTCGAGGTCTTCGACATCTCGGTTCCGGGCGCGCCGGTTTCCGTAGCCACGCTGAGTCTGCCCTACCAGGCGGGGGCTCTCGTCGCGACGGGCACGCGGCTCTACGTGAAGCACGGATCGATCAGTCGATGCAGCGTGATCGACATCTCGAATCCTGCAGCGCCGGTGCCTCTGGGGCTCGCCACCGGGACGGGCTTCACCTGGGACACCGGTTCGGACTCCTTTGCCGCGGAAGGCAACACCGTCTATCTGGTCGAAGGGCCGAGCAGCGGCGCCGAGGGGATCGGGGTCTACGACCTTTCCGACCCGAACCAAGCGAGTTACCTCTGGTCCGTTCCTCTTCCGCCTCAACAAGCGGGATCGAACTGGACCCGAGCCGCGGTCGCTCACGGAATCGCGCTCTTCGGCAATGCCTACGGTCTTTCGGTCTACGACGTGTCGAGTCCCGCGTTGCCGGTTCTACGAGGCCACCTCGATCTTGGGCGGGTCGATGCGATTCACATCGAGGGCGACTTGGCGTGCGTCTCCGGTGACCTCGGCGCGCAGCTCGTGGACATCTCCTCCGCTCCCGTGGTGATCGGATCGTTGAGCTTGCCGACTCCGCAGATCGACATCCTGTCCAACGACGGGTTCATCTACGTGCGCGGGTCCGGCAACAGCACGCTGCTCACGTTCCCTGGGCCATGCGTGGGATCCGCGGTGGATGCGCAAGCACCGACCCAGCGGCTCGTGTTCGCCAGCTTCCCCAACCCCAGCTCGAGCGCGGTGTCGGTCCGGTTCTCCGCGCCGGCCGGCAGCTATCGGTTGGAGGTCATCGATCCCGCAGGACGACGGGTGCGGAGTCTGAGCGACGAAGCGATGCCATCGCGATCGAGCATGCAATGGGATCGGCGAGACGACCTGGGCCGTGAGGTGCCCGCCGGCGTCTACTTCCTCCGCTTGGTCTCGGGGGGAGCGAGTGCGGTCTCGCGTCAGATTCTGATCCGGTAACCGACCACATCAC
>CAZZAH010000711.1:0-2231 GCA_964652115.1 uncultured bacterium
CGCGCGCTGCACCGCCATCTGAATCGGCACGGTGGAGTAGTCGCCCTGCGGCTGCACGTAGCTCTTGCCGATCTGACCGAGAAAGCGCGCCCAGGATCCGGGATCGTCGGTCACTCGTTCGAAGCGGAGGCCGAGATGGTTCGCCATCGCCTGCGCAAGCTCGCTCTCGGGATCGCCTGGTCCGGTCTGGTAGTTCATGAGGACGGTGTCATTCCATCCCAGATGCCGCGCGCGCGCCGCCATCAATCCTGAGTCGACGCCGCCGCTGTAGAGCACGATCGGCCGTCGGTCGGGACTGCAGCGCTCGAGCGACGAGTCGAACCGCTCGGCGACCAGGATCTCCTGCGCGCGAGCGTCGAGCGGCTCCGCCGAAGCGGTGCGTGGATTGGCCGCGCTCCAGTAGTGGATCGCCTCCTCGCTCATCGCGAGATCGCGGCCGCGGAATCGGGTGACGCGACCCGGCATGAAGCGACGCATCCCGTCCCAGATCGCGAGCGGTGCGATCAGCGCACCGAATTGCAGGAGGCAGTAGACCGCCTCGGCATCGAGTGCCATGTCACTCGAGCGAATCACGCGCGGATCGGTGCAGAGGCAGAGGCTGTCGTGATGCCGCGCGTGGAAGAGCTGCACCACCGAGGTGAGCATCACGCTCACCTCGAGATCTCCGCTCCTTCGATCGATGCGGATGGTGGGCGCCGGATCCTCGCGTGGATCGTCCGGCACGCGACCGGCGTCGGGGCCGGCGCGAAGCACGATCGTCTCCGCCGACGAGCTCGGCGCGTCGGATAGCGGAGGATCGACGATGCCGAGATAGCGACGGCCGTGGATCGCCTCATCGAGAACGATCGACCCGCGCTCGAAGGCCCGCGGGACCTGGATCGATGTCCCCTCCGCCACCACCGCGAGCCAAAGCTGCCTCATCTCCGCTCCTCTGGTCCTCGTCCCGCGCGCATCCTCGCGTCGCGCCGCCGTGTATAGACGAGCATCC
The DNA here is from genome assembly GCA_964652115.1 of uncultured bacterium. Taxonomy (GTDB): domain Bacteria; phylum Eisenbacteria; class RBG-16-71-46; order CAIMUX01; family CAIMUX01; genus JADJQY01. The sequence goes on from CAZZAH010000711.1 coordinate 989, forward strand.
ATAGCACGAACCCGCCGTTCCAGAGGCCTCCGATCGCGCTGAAGCACGCGACCGCGCCGATGGCGCCGAACATTCGCGCTCCGAAGGCCAAGGCCCCGCAACGCGCGAGGAGGAGCGAGGCGTCGTACCAGAGGAGCCACTGCTGCCGGCGCACCACCTGCGTCACCGCCATCGCGGGCGGATTGATGAAGGCGAAGAAGAGCCAGAGCGTCATCCACGCCGCATAGCGCCCGGCTTCGTTCCACTCCGCGCCGAGCGTGATTCGAAAGAGCGGCGCGCCTCCGGCGATCACGACCAGCGCCGGAAGAATGCCGATCCCGATCAGGCCGATGGTGGTCTTTCGAAGGAGGTGATAGAGCCCCTCGCCTCGCGCTTCCGCCTCGGCCGCGCGCTGCAGGAAGACCTGACGCACCGATTGGCCGAGAAAGCGCGACGGCAGATAGAGCAGCCGATGCGCCATCGCGTAGTAGCCGACCACGCCCGAATCGAAGAGCCGGGTGAGCAGGAAGACCGGCACGCTCTGCGAAATCGAGTTCATGAGCCCCTGTGGAAGGCTGAACTTCGGGAAGTCGGCGTACCGGCGAGCGGCGCGCTTCATCGCGGGCCAGGAGATCGCGGAGCGGATCAGCGCGCGGTCCTCGCGCCAGGTGCGCGCCGACAGCGTGAGCCAGGAGAGGAGATCGCCCGCCACGCGCCCGCCGATCAGCCCCGCGGGTCCGACGTGAAGAAAGCCGGTCGTCGTCTGCGTCGCGGCAGCGCCGATCGACCGGCTGACCTCGGAGACGGAGATGCGCTGAAACTGCTTCCGTCGCGTCGACCAGAAGGCGAAGGTGCGGCCCAAGCCGAGCGCAAGCAACGAGAGGGGAGCCCAGATCAGGAAAGGCGCGATCGCGCGGTTGCCGGCCTTCTCCGCGATCCAAGGTCCGGCGAGAAGCACCGCGACGACGGTGAGCGCGGCGGTCAGTAGTACGAGCCCCGCCGCGACCGCGAGCACGTTCGCCGCTTCCTCATCCTCGCGCGGGAGAACGACCGCCAGCTCGTACGCGCCGCTTGCCACCTCGGCCAGAATCCCGACGATCGAGGTAAACAGGACCAGCAGTCCAAAGTCGGCCGGCGTGTAGATGCGGCTCAGGACCGGTGCCAAGAGGAGCGTGATCGCCTGCGCGGTGGCGGTCCCGGTCACGAGGATGGCGACGTTTCGAGCGAAGGCGCCGAAGCGCCGCGTCAGTGGGCGAATGAGGTC
>CAZZAH010000712.1:0-2222 GCA_964652115.1 uncultured bacterium
CTCCTCCTGCGCGGCGCCCGGTCGCACCGTGAGCCAACCGATGAGCGCTTCGTCGCGCGCCATCGCCCTCTGCACCCGCGCGAGCCCATCCTTCGCCCAACCGGTCGTGTCGATGGCGGCGCGCGCGAGATACGCCTCCACCAGTCCTCGCCCCAGCGGGCGCTCCAGCGAACGCCAGGCGTCCGCTTCGTGTCCCGACTCGAGCTGCGCGGCGGCGAGCAGCGCATAGCTCACGAGCGAGAAGGAGCCGCCGCGCAGCGGCCCGGGCGGCGCGTTGGCGCGAAGCCTTTCGAAGATCGTCGCCGACTCGCGGAGAACCGGCTCGGCCTCGCTCGAGCGCCCGAGATGACGCAGCGCGGTGCCATACGCCCCGAGGCTGCGTCCCAGAGCAAGGCTCGCTCTTGCGCCAGCCGCGCGATGGCGCGCGACCGCCTCCTCCAGCATGGGAAGCGCGTCGACCCAGCGACCATCGGGCGTCAACGTCATCCCGAGATCGAAGAGGACATCCCCGATCGCCGCATCGTCTCGCGGCGTTTCTTGACGGCGATACTCGAGTACCTCGCGGAAGAGCACCGCGGCGGAGTCGGGTCGGCGTTCCACGCGGTAGAGGTTGGCCATCCCCTCGAGCGTCGCCATCTCGCTCGAGGAGCGCGGCCCGAGCAACGCGCGCTGAAGGTGACGCGCTTGGCGAAAGAGGCGCATCGCCGCCTCGCGTTGCCCTCCTCCCTTGGCATCCCAGGCGAGGGCTTGCAGGCACTCGGCCACCAGCGGATGTCGCCGCCCGAGCGCGCGCGTTCGGATCGCGAGCGCCTCCTCGTTCAGCTCGCGTGCGAGCGAAGCGTGCGAGGCTCGCACCTGCAAGCGCGCGAGCGCGAGGAGCGTGGTCGCCACGTCCGCGTGGTGATCGCCGAGGACACGGCGGCGCGCGCGGAGCTCCATCTCCCTTTCCCGAATCGCAAGGTCGAGCTCGCCCGCATGATCGAGCGAATCGGCACGAATCGCGCCGCGATCGACCCGCGCCATGGTCTGCTGCAGCGATTCGGGAAATGCGGCGATTCGGGAGATCGTGCGAACGAGCCGACGGCTGTCCCCGAGCATCCATCGCGGTGCGCGCGAATCGTGTCGCAGCTTCGCATCGCGTTCTCGCGCGAGGAGGAGCGCGGACTCGTAGCGTCCTTCGGCGCGCAGCGAATCGATCGCGGCGGTGGGATAGCTCGGCAGGTCGACGACCAGCGCGCCCTCGCGCTCTCCACACGCGAAGAGCGCGATTCCGAGGAACACCGCAGCGGAGCGGAGCCTCACGGCCGCGAATGCTGCGGGTCGAGCATGCGTCTCGCGCGCTCGCCCAGGTCATCGGAGCGCTCGGCCAGAAGCCGCAGCAGCGAGTCGGCCGCGGCAGCGTGCCCCTCGCGCGCGTGGGCGACCGCCTGAGTCCAACGCGTCTCTCCTCGCCACGGCTCGGGCACCTCGGAGAGGTCGACCTGGGCAAGCGTTCGGAGCGCCGCCTTCGTGTCCCCCACCTCGAGCTCGGACGAGCCGAGGTAGATCAAGCGCACCGCCTCGTTCGGTCCCTCGGCGCGTGCTCGACCGAGCAGGCGTCGCGCCTCCTTGGCGTCGTGGTTTCGATACGCGGCCAGCCCGGCGGTCAAGCTTGGGTCAAGCGCGACCTGGGTCGAGTCGCGGAGAAAGACGCTCGGCTCGGGCATCGGCAGCCACGCCATGAGAAAGTTCTCGGTGATTGGCCGCTGGGAACGCCAGGCGTACGCGCCGAGGAAGACCAGCGCCAACACCGCCGCAATCGCGAGCATCGTGCGAATGGCGGAGCGTCGCGTGCTCCGCGTGCGGAGAGGATGAGGCGCGGCCCGCCCCGGCGCGTCGGTCATCGACATCGATTCCGCGAGGCCCAACGCCGCGAGCGCGCGGTCGTGCGCCCGCTCATGGCTCCCGGCGACCTCGTGCAGCCGATTCACGCAAGCCGGGCAGCCGCGGAGATGAAGCAGCTCGCGACCCCGCTCCTCGGCCGGCAGAAGTCGATTCACGAGATCGAGCAGGCGATCGTCGGACAGATGTGAATCAGTCGTCATCGCGCCCTCCCGGAGATTCGGCCCGCGGCTCTCGCTTGGCCAACGATTCGAAGAGCTCCCACAGCTCGAGGAACGCGCAGCGCGTCAGCTCGTTCAGATCGTGGCCCTTCGCGCGCAGGCAGTCGCGCAGCGCCTGTC
>CAZZAH010000713.1:0-2220 GCA_964652115.1 uncultured bacterium
GGACCAGACTCGAAACCTTCGATCGCCGCGCCGGGCACCAGCACGACAACGCACATCCCCGCGACATGCACCGCAGCCAGCTCGCGATCGAGCTCGCTCAGATCGCCGCCCGGCGGCCCAAAGAGATATCCATCCAACCGCTCGAAGTCGCAATCGATCTGCTTCCGGTGAACCGCCGATTCGATGAATGCGATCGCGGTAGTGTGGCTCTGCGCGATCAGCTTCGTCGCCTCCCGCCCGTGCAGGCGCTCGAGATCGAAGTAGCGCGTGTCGAGCGCGGCGGAAAGGTGCGCGGTCGTGCGCTCGCTCTCTCCGTGCGCGATCGGCCCATCGTCGAGAACCAGAACCCGCATCATCGGAGCGAGGAGATAGGCGGTGGTGAGGCCGGAGATCCCCGCACCCACGATGCAGACATCGACGCGATCGTCCTGCATCAGCGGTCCGCGGCTCGGAAGCCGCGGGTTTCGCATCCAGATCGAGGTCGAAGCGCCCGAGTGTTTCCCTTCACTCATAGGTGACCCTCCGGCTTGTTCAGGGTGTGGCCGTCCGCGCCGGAACGTCGCAAGGGCAGTGGAGCACGGGGGTCAAAGGCGATCGACGACCAGGGCTCGCGGCCGCGCGGCATCTTGAAACCCACGTAGAAGGCGAGTCCGCCGGCGACGAGGTGCAGGACGATGTCGGCCCCGCCGATCGGCATCATGCCGAAGCCGGATGGAGAAACGATTCCGGCCAGCGCCGTCGCGAGGTAGATGCTTCCAGCCACACGCGCGAAGTTTCGAGGCGCGTTCCCCTTCATGTAGTAGGCGAGGACACCAGCGCCACCGATCAGGAGATGCACGATGGTGTGCATGCCGTTGATCGGGAAGATCCCGAGTAGATAGGACGTCTCCTGATCAAAGCCGTACTGCGCCGCCCCGAGTAGACCGATCGCGAGAAACGCGAGTCCGTAGATCAACGCGAATTTCCGAGTCATGGCAGCAACCTCCTTCGCGCTCAGTGGAGCGCGCGTTATGCAGGAGGGCTATGCCAGCGGCGTGCCGCGGAGCTCGGCGCAGGATGAGCGAGGCGGGGCGCGACCTTGGCTCGCGGCTCGATCAAGCACCTCGCCTTCGAAGTTGGCGAGCAGCTGTAAGAATGGGGGCGAGGTGGTGAAATCTACAAAGCGAGCATGCCGCTGCGCTATCCTGCCGCGGACTACCGATCCCATCTCGATCCCAGGGAGGAGCTCGTGCCGAAGAAGAAGACCGTCGGAAAGCCTGCGCCGCAACGGACGGGACAGCCCGCGCGCGCAAGCCAATCAGGTCAATCGAATCGCACCTGGTCGATCGCGCAAGCCTGCTTGATGGTCACGATGCTGTCGTCCGCCATGTTGGTGTCGAAGCACTTCAGCGGCCACGATCTGCCCGGCTGCGGGCCGACCAGCGCGTGCGCGCAGCTCGAGGCGACCGTCTGGGGCAAGGTGCCGGGCCTCGGCTGGCCGACCTCCTTCGTGGGCCTTGCGTGGTTCGTCGGTCTGCTCGCGGCATGGTGGAGTGCGCGGACCGCGATCTCGCCTCTTCTCGTGACGCTTGCGCGCGTGGGAGCGGCCGCATCGCTCATGTTCGTCATCGTCATGCTGGTGAAGCAGAAGCTCTGTCCGTACTGCCTGACGGCGCACATCGCGAACCTCGGCTTCTGGGCGTTGGTCGAGCGCGCGCGCGGTGCAGCGTTTCCTTCAACGGCCGATCTGCCGATCGCGGCGCGGCGTGCTCTGCTCGGGATGGGGCTCGGCTTCGTGGTCATGACGCTCGGGCTCGCGCCGGCGGAGATCAATCATCGCGCGAAGAAGCGCGGCGATGCCGAAGCCGCGGCCTCCGCATCGATGAAGGCGATCAACGAGAAGAGCGGCGCAGCGAGCGAGACCAACTCTGGCCAGACGAGCACAGGCCAGACGAGCACAGGCACCTCGAACGACGGCGCGATGAGCGACGCACCTGGCAATACAACGGCCGCCGCCGCGCAGCCTGCGTCCAACACGCCGGCCACCGATAAGCAGACGGTCGACCTCGATACCGGTAAGGGGACCGAGACCGCGGCGACCGCGCCTCCTGCGGGTACCGCACCCGCGAGCACCACGCCCGCGAACACGCCCGCGCAACCGCGCGGGTTCACCGGCCGCTATCGCCTCGGGCCCGAGAAGGCGGCGTATCGCATCGTCATGTTCACCGACTTTCAGTGCAA
>CAZZAH010000714.1:0-2213 GCA_964652115.1 uncultured bacterium
CTACATGCTCCAGGCACTCACACCGATGCTGCGCACCTGGGATCTCGCCGCCTCGGTTGAGTTCTACACGGAAATCCTGGGCTTCGAGTGCGAGGGATTCAGCGAGGAGTTCACCTGGGCGTCGCTCAAGCGCGATGGCGTCTCCGTGATGTTCTCCGGCCCGAATGAGCACCTCGACGACAAGGAGCCGGTCTTCACCGGATCGCTCTACATCAACACCGACGATGTGGAGTCGCTGTGGGAAGAGCTGAAGGAGAAGGCTCGCGTCTGCTATCCGATCGAGACCTTTCCCTACGGCATGCGCGAGTTCGCGATCTACGACAACAATGGCTACCTCATCCAATTCGGCCAAGAAGCCGAGGTGGAGGACGACGAGGAGTAGGCGTTCGACCGCAAGGAGGATGTATGAAGGCGGGAGCTCGTAACGACATCGTGGCGACGGTCAAGTCGGTCAAGAGCGGCGACCTGATGTCGATGGTGAAGCTGAGCGTGACCGATCCGTGCGAGATGGCCTCGGTGCTCACCACCGAGTCGGTCGAGCAGATGGGCTTGAAGCCGGGCGACAAGGTTCGCGTGCTGGTGAAGGCTGTCAGCGTCCTGATCGTGAAGGAGTAGCGCCGCGCGGCCCTTCGCCTCGAGGAAGCGAGGTTTAGGGCGCGCGCGTTGGGTCTCCGTCCATCATCGGGAAGTGCAGAAGGCTCTCGTCGGCCGCAGCCTCGCAGATGTCCCACGAATCGATGCGGCGCCGCTCCTCACATTCGCGCGACGGAGCGGTCGCCGCGTCCAATTGGCCTTCCCATAACCGTGTGTCATCGTGCCCTGTGTCTTCGCGCTGTGTGTCTCCGCATTGCGGCGATCCTTCGGGGTTCGATGCGAGATTGAGCGAACCGTCATTCCTCTTCTCCCCCGAAGAATCGCCGCGCTGTACATGTGCCTGCTTCAACGGACGATCCCCACGCCGTAGAGGAGGCGGACGAAGCCTTCGATCAGATCTTCCACGCTCGAGCTCGCCTGCTCCTCTCCGCCGGCCGCGCGATGGCCCGGATTCAGGACCGAGGCCGGGACCAATCGCTCCGGTTGCTCGCCGCCGCCGTTCTGATCCCCGCCTCCGCTGTGGCCCGGGTCGGCCGAGATCGCGGGCGCGCTGGGGTCGGTGCCGCCCGGATACCGCTCGCTCGACTGAGTGTTGGCGAGGCTGGTCGAGGCCGCGAGCGACAGCGCGATGACGACGAATCCGGCCGCGAGCATCTGGGTACGGGCGTTCAGCTTCTTCATGGTCCTCTCTCCTTGTCCGTGCCTCCGAAGAGGCGATCCCCTGAGGGCTCCGCGCGACTCCTTCGCGCCTTGCCTTTCAACCACGAGGACATCGTCGCAGGCGGCCCCCAAAGGCTTCCCAAAGCGGGATCAAAAGAAGACCAAAGATTGCGGAGTGGATTTCGAGGGATCGAACCCTAGTTGTCGGTGGGCGGCGCACCCGGAGCAAGCTCGCGAAGCAGCCAGGCTCGCGCGAATTTCCAATCGCGAACGAGCGTGCGCGAGGAGACGCCGAGCACTTCCGCCGCCTCGTCGAAGGAGAGCCCGGTGAAGTAGAGGAGCTCGACCACGCGGAGCTTGCGTGGATCTTCCGCGCCCAGGTGCTCGAGCGCCGCATCGAGAGCGAGCGCGTCCAGAGGCTCGGAAGCAGGCGCCTCGTTGAGCGCGTCGGAGAGGGTCACCCGCTCTTGATCGCCGCCGCGGCGAAGCGCTCCGCGGGCCCGCGCGTAGTCGATCAGCACACGGCGCATCATGGTCGCGGCGAGGGCCAGAAGGTGCGCTCGATCATGGAGATCGCTTCGACTCTCGCGCGAGAGGCGAAGGTAGGCTTCGTGCGCGAGCGCTGTCGGCCGCAGGGTATGCCCGGGCCGCTCGCGCTTGAGGAAGCTCGCCGCGAGCTGTCGAAACTCCTCGTAGACCGAGGGGAGGATCGCGTCGAGAGACACCGTGCCGTCACCGGTCGCGCGGGTCAGCACGCCCTGAACGAAGGCCTGGAGCTCCGACTCTTCTTCCGGCGTCGCCGGCTGGAACGACGATTCGAACATGCACTTCCCCGCTGCGAGCTCTGCCGGGATGCCCGCTCAGCGACGATAGCCGATCCGACGTCCTTCCGTCAGGCCCCGCGCGGATGAAACGCGAAGAGGCGCCGAACCCACTCGGCGCCTCCTCGCGTCTGCTCG
>CAZZAH010000715.1:0-2209 GCA_964652115.1 uncultured bacterium
CGACCTCCCTGCAGCAACGCCCCAAGCGCGATCAGCGTGAAGAGCGCCGAGAGAATCTCCGCGCGCCCGACGATCGCGAGCACCGCCTCGCTGTGAAGCGGATGCATGGCGAAGAGGAGTCCGGCCGCGCTCGCGGCGAAGAGGCTCGACCGACCCTCCCTCGCGTCCGCCTCGGCCTGCTCCTCGGTCAAAGCCGAGCGCGCGCGCGGCGGCCGAAGACATCGGTAGATGAGCGCCGCGACGCCCAGGCTGACCAGCGCATGCAGGATGAGGTTCACGAGATGAAAGTGCCCCGGCTCCGGCCCCAGGATCGCGTGCTCCGCCGCGATCGAGAGCAGGGTCAGCGGACGATAAAGGCGCGACGGCAGCTCCCGGCGATTCCAGTACTCGGTGGTCAGAATCTCGCCCGCGGAGCCGAGCCCGTGCACGCGGGCGTTGTCGCGCACCGCGACCACGTCGTCGTAAACGAAGCCGTTCTTCATGGACGCGGCATAGGGCAGGATCGCCGCCGCCAGGATCACGAGCAGGGCGACGAGGCGCCAGGTAAGGGGTCGCATGGAGGGAAGAGAACCTGTCCTCAAGTCCGGGCGCAATGGGGAATCCGCTTCCATCGCTTGCGGCTGGCGAGGGTCCTCGCTAGCATCGACCTCACCTTTTCATGACCTAGGTCAACGGCTGAGCTCGAATCCAAGGAGGATGGGATGGCGATGGCGAAGGGTCGCTCCACCGCGGGAGCGCGCGCGAAGGGGAAGAAGACGGCGAAGAAGGCCGGCAGCGCGAAACCCGCTCCGAAGGCCAGCAAGAAGGCGACGACAAAGGCTGCCGCGAAGCCCGCGAAGAGCGCACGAAGCCTCGCCGCGCGATCCGCCGTTCGGCCCCCCAGCGGCAAGCCGACCCTCCTCGTCGGCACGCGCAAGGGAGCGTTCCTCTTCATCGGCGACCCGAGCCGCCGCTCGTGGAAGCTCAATGGCCCGCACTTCCTCGGCAACATCGTTCAGCACCTGGTGCTCGATCCGCGCGACGGCAAGACGATGCTGATGGCGGCGAGCGCCGGGCACTTGGGCCCGACGGTCTTCCGCTCCACCGATCGCGGCAAGAGCTGGAAGGAGGCGGCGCAGCCTCCGGCCTTCCCGAAGGCGCCCGAGGGCGAGACCGGTCCGTCGGTCAAGAAGGTCTTCTGGCTCACGCCGGGCCACGCATCGCAGCCGAAGGTCTGGTGGGCCGGCACTTCGCCTGAAGGACTCTTCCGCTCGGAAGACGGCGGCGTGAATTGGGAGCCGGTGAGCGGGCTCAACGATCATCCGCTGCTCAAGACCTGGATCGGCGACGGCGGCACGCCCGACGGGCTCTTCACCCACTCGATCCTGATCGATCCGCGCGACCCGGAGCACATGTTCGTGAGCTTCTCGAGCGGGGGCACGTTCGAGAGCAACGACGGCGCGCGTGACTGGCATCCGCTGAACAAGGGCGTGGCCGCGACCTTCATCCCGATTCCCGATCCCGAATATGGTCACGACCCTCACACCGTGATCTTGAGCCCGACCAACCCCGATCGCCTCTACCAGCAGAACCACTGCGGCATCTATCGCATCGATCGCCCGGAGGAACGCTGGACCCGCATCGGCGACAACATGCCCAAGAAAATCGGCGACATCGGATTCCCGATCGTCGTTCACCCGCGCGATGAGGACATGGTCTGGGTCTTCCCGATGGACGGGACCGACGTGTGGCCGCGCACCAGCCCCGACGGCAAGCCGGCCGCCTATCACTCGAAGGACGGCGGCAAGAGCTGGAAGCGCCAGGACAAGGGTCTCCCGAAGCAGAACGCCTGGTGGACCATCATGCGTCAGGCGATGTGCGCCGACTGGCACGAGCCGATGGGCCTTTACCTCGGCAATACGCAAGGTGAGCTCTGGGCGAGCCGCAACCAGGGGGAAAGCTGGTCTCTCCTTCACTCTGGTCTGCCCGAGATCTTCAGCGTGACCTTTGGGTACCTGCGCGGATGAAGGTGTTCGTTCCTTCGCCGCTCCATCGCTACACCTCGGGTCGCTCCGAGGTGGAAGCGAGCGGCGCCACCGTCGATGAGCTCACGCGTGATCTCGATCGGCGGTATCCGGGTATTCGCTTCCGCATGATCGACGAGCAAGACGACATTCGCCCGCACATCAAGATCTTCGTCAACGCCGAGCGCTGCGAGACGCTGTCCCGC
>CAZZAH010000716.1:0-2205 GCA_964652115.1 uncultured bacterium
ACTGGGTGACCACGGCCGGCTTCTTCAACTGGTTCATCCAGCCGTGCACGCTCGACCTTCTGAACGCGATCTTCTGTGACGGGGCGGCCGGCGTTCCGGAGCCGAACATCCAGTCGCGCAGCTGGGGTCGGATCAAGCAGCGCTACCAGCGCTGAGCAGGGTCACGAGCGTCGGGGGCTCCTCGCGGGTCCCCGACGCCCGTCGAAAACGACGGACCCGGGTCTAGAATCGCCGCAACCACTTAGCGCGCTTCGTCGAGATCGACGAACAAAGGGGCCAGGCGACGCCAGAGCCTCGACCCGTGACGAGCCGCCCAAGTCGCCCCCACGCTTCCGCTTAGGAATCTCCTCCGCTTCTGGCACTGCCATTGCCCTTCCTAGCTCGAGGCCTCAACCCAGATCCCATCTTGCCACCCTGGTCCCGGCTGCGAATGCCGGAGAGGAGCTACCCATGCGCAACGGATTCCTGCGCCTTCGATCTTCGCTCACGCCGACATTGCTGGCGCTCGTCCTCGCCTTCACGCACGCGGAGGGCGCCGCCACCAACGCGCGGCAGCACGCGGGCGGCGCAGCATCCTCGCCCGCCGTCCTTCGCTTCGATCACGCGTCGATCGAGCTGACGCCGCGACCGCACCAGCTCGCGCTCTTCTTCCGCAACGAGGCGAGCGCTCCGGATCGTGATGCCGCCATCGCGGAGATCGGTTTGGCTGCGGCCGCGGTCGGTCACGATCGCTTCCCTTCCCCGGCCTACGATGTCTTCGCGCTCGGCGAGGCCGGCGACGAGATCGAGTTCTTGGATCGCGCCGCCTCTCTCCGCGTGAACGGATCGCTTTCCCACGCGACCCGCGTCTACGAATGGCAGGGCGTCGAGGTGATCCCGACCGGCGAGCTCTTCCTGCAGCTCGCGCGCGGCGAAGATGAGGCGACGCTCGACCGCCTGCTCGAGTCGTTCGATCTGAGCCTGGTCGAGCGCACGAAGTGGAAGAATGCGAACTACCGTGTTCGGCCGAACGCCGAGAATCACCGCGATCTCCTCGCGCTGGCGGCCGAGCTCGATCAGCAGGCGGGCGTCGAGTTCTGCGAGCCGGATCTCGTGCAGCGTCTGCCGGAGCTGAGCCCGACCGACGATCCGCTCTTCTCCTCGCAGTGGAACCTGCACAACGACGGCAGCGGCGTGTATGCCGAGGACTGCGACCTCGACGGACCGGAGGGCTGGGAGATCCCGGTCGACGCCTTCATGGTGACGATCGCGATCCTGGATGAAGGCTGCGAGACGCACTCCGATTACAACCGTCCGACGGGGTTCGGCTGGGACTTCCCGGGGAACGATGACGATCCGACCCCGCAGTCGTTCGACACTCACGGCACCAAGTGCGCCGGCGTCGCCGCTGCCTTTCACAACGCGATAGGCCTCGCCGGCGTCGCGGGCGGCGCGACCATCATGCCGATCCGCGTCGCGTATAAGCCCGATCCCGCTTCGCACGCTTGGATCACGACCACGGCCTGGCTCGCGGGCGGCATCGCCTTCGCGGCCGACAACGGCGCCGATGTCTTGAGCAACAGTTGGGGCGGCGGGCCGCCTTCCGCTCAGATTCGCCTGGCGATCAGGCACGCGGTGACCACGGGGCGCGGGGGAAAGGGATCGGTCGTCCTCTTCGCGGCAGGCAACGACGATCAGCCTTCGCCCTCCTACCCCGCACTCTTCGAAGACGCAATCTGCGTCGTCGCGACCGATCCGTGTGACGAGCGAAAGCAGATCATCTCGAACGCGTGCCAGATCGAAACCTGGTGGGGCAGCAACTACGGAGCGGGATCGGACGTGTCCGCGCCTGGGGTGAGCATCCCTGCCACGACCAACGGCAACGGATATGTCACCGACTTCAACGGCACCTCGTCCGCCACGCCGCAGGTCGCGGGGGTCGCCGCGCTCCTGATCGCGAAGTATCCAAACTGGCTCGGCACCGAGATCCGCGCCCGGCTCGAGCAGACGTGCGACCAGGTCGGCACGTATTCCTATGACGGCGCAACCGGCGTGAGCTTCGAGCTCGGGCACGGACGCGTGAATCTTTATCGCGCGCTGACCGGAAAGCCGCAAGTGCAGGTCGGCCCTCTGCCCGACAACCCGAGCTTGTACAAGGATGCGGCCGACGCGTCGACGCCCTACCCCAACTGCGAGCACCGGTCGGCCGCCTACGAGTGGCTCGGA
>CAZZAH010000717.1:0-2202 GCA_964652115.1 uncultured bacterium
AGAAGCATCGCTTCGTGCAAGCCCCACTTCTGATAGGCGCGCCAGTGCGTCCATCGTTCGCGCAGGCGAGCGATCAGCGGAAGATCAGGATTGGGGAGGAAGCTCGCCTCGGCCTGCCGGCGAATCAGCGTGCAGCCGGCGAAGGTCTCGACGCTCGCGCCCTTGCCCGCTTCAGCCGGCGCCAGCACGCGCACCTCATGGCCACGTCGCGCGAGCGCTTCGAGCGTGCGACTGAACGCGGTCGCGCCCTTGCCCTCGCCCATCGACCAGAAGGAGGGGAGGGAATAGAGAGCCAGGACCTTCATCGCGGCCATCCGATCCGCGCGTGACGCGCGAGGCTCGTTCTTCGAAGCAGGCAACGGGACATCGATCGGGCATTGTAGCGGCAAGGATCGCGGAGCGGCTTTTGTTTCTGGCGCGCGTCGAGGCGATGGTGCAGGCTGGCTCTTCTCCGTTCACGCGCGAGATCACGAGGGGCACAGGATGCTGAACGAGCTTCGACGAGAGCTGGCGGCCCATCAGGGCTACCTCCGCCGAAGCCTGCTCTTTCTCGTGCTCGGGCTCTTGGCGATCGGCCTTGGCGGGTGGCTCGGCGCACGGCTCGGGCTCACGCTGCTTCTCTGGCATGGCGCGCTTGCCCTGACGCACCCGATCGTGAGCCTCCTCCCGCGCGAGCGTCGTGACGCCCGCGACCTCGCGGATGCGGCCGCGCGCGGTGAACCGCCGCCCTTCGATCGTGCGCTGCGTGCCATCGCGCGGATGGTCGTGCTCCTCGCGATGACCATGCCCTCGGCGATCCTGCTCGCGATCGTCTTCCTCTCGCGCATCGGGCGGGATGCGTTCGACACACCGCTCGCGGCGAGCGTCTGCCTGATCGTGGGAGGCGTGCTCCTTCTCGTGGTCTCGCTGGGCGCGGTCGCGATGGTGACGCGATCGCTCGGGCTCCTGCTTCTCGCCTATGCCGCGGCGACGATCTTGGTGCTGCTCGGCATGTCCTCGGCCGGCAGCGCGCTCTTGCCGGGCATTCCGCTCTGGATCGCGATCGCGACCGGGCACCGATGGGGGCTCGTGGTCACGCTGCTCTGGCAGGTCTCCTGCGCGGCGCTTCTCCTCGCGATCGTGGTCGAGACGCGGCTCAAGCGTCGCTGAGCCGCGCGAACCTCACGCCGAGACGAGGCTCCCGCCATCGACGCGATAGGCGAGCCCACATGAACAATGCAGAGACTCGGGCAGACGGCGTCCGCACTTGCAGGCCCAACCAATTTGCTTGGCCGGATTCCCCGCCATCATCGCGAAGGGCGGGACGTTCTTCGTCACCACCGCGCCCGCCGCGATGAACGACCACTCGCCGAGCGTGGTGCCGCAGACGATGGTGGCATTGGCGCCGATCGACGCGCCGCTCTTGACCAGGGTCGGGTCCCAACCTTGGCGGCCGGTGCGGAAGTCGGGATGGCTCCGTGGAATCTTGTCGTTGGTGAAGACGCAGTAGGGACCGAGGAAGCAGTAGTCCTCGATCACGACCTTCTCCCACACCGCCACGCCGTTCTTCACCGTGACGTTGTTGCCGAGGATCGCGCCCGACTCGATGAAGGCGGTCTCGCCGATGTTGCAGTTCTGGCCGACCAAGGCGCCCTTCATCACGTGGGCGAAGGCCCAGATGCGCGTGCCGTTGCCGACCTCGTCCGACTCGTTGATGCCTTGGGGATGTACGAAGACTCCGTCCACGATCCGCTCCTTCCGCTGTCCTGCGTTGCCGGCCACTCGGCGCAGGTTCGCGCAGGATCGGCGCGGGTTCAAGGGGAACTCCGGCTCTGCGCGTCGCCGCGTCGTGCATCGACCTCACATTCCGTCTTTGCTTCACGCGCGCCTATCCCGATACTCCACCCGGGCGCGAATCCGGAGGAGGATCGAGTGCGAAACCTGCTGCTGGTGGCGATGGGCGGCGCGATCGGCGCCTCCGCGCGCTATCTCCTCGGCGGATGGGTCATGCGCCTCGCGCACGAGCCGCGCTTCCCCTGGGGCACGCTGGTGGTGAATCTGCTCGGCTGTCTTGTCATCGGTTGGCTCGCGGGCTTGATGCTCGACCGCGGCCTCTTCGGCCCGAGCTTTCGCCTCTTCGTGCTGATCGGAATCCTCGGCGGCTTCACCACCTTCTCGAGCTTCGGCCTCGAGACCTGGACCTTGCTTCAGGACCGGCAGCTC
>CAZZAH010000718.1:0-2200 GCA_964652115.1 uncultured bacterium
CTCTGGGAGATCTCGACCGACGCGGGCGCTTCGTGGCAGGCCGCGTTCGACGGCACCTACATTCCCGCCGAGGGCGCGCCGTCGACTCCGTAGCGGCGCGCTACACCATGCGCCGCTCCGGCGAAACGATGCGCGCGAGGATGAGCCCGGCCGCGAGCGCGACCGCCATCACGATCATCCGAAACGCGGTCTCGACCCCCGACACCACCTGCTGGTCCATCAGGGCTGCGACGCTCCGAAAGCCGACGCTTCCCGGCACGAGGATGAGCACGCCCGGCACCAGCGTGATGGACGCGGGACAGCGAAAGCGACGCGCGTAGAGGTTGCTGCCGACCCCGACCGCGAGCGCGCCGATCATCACGCCGAGCTCCGGTCCGAGCAGGCTCGAGCCGACGCGCGATCCAAGCAGCGCCGCCGTCCCCGCGAGCACGAATCCGGGCAGATTGCGCGGCTCCGCCTTGAGCAGCACGAGGAACGCGAGCGAGGAAACGCCGACCGCGATCCACTCCCACGGCCCTTGGACCGACGCGACGGCGAACCCGATCGGCGGACCGAGGACGGCGCCGGCGAGCCGCGTTCCCAGCGCGACCCCGAAGCCGAGGCTCAAGAAGATGGCGAAGGCGCCGAAGAGCCGCGCCGTGCCCGACGCCCAATGCCGCGTCGAAAGCTCGGTCATCGCGGTCGTGAGCGTCATCCCCGGCAGGAGCACGATCAGGCCGGCGAGGATCGCGCTCGACACGGAGAAACCGCCCGCGAAATGCGAGAGCAAGGTCGCCAGCACTCCCGCCGCGAACGAAGCAAGCGGCACGTAGACCCGCTCCCACGCCTTCGCGCGCTGCGTCAGCCACTCGATCGCGCCGGTGAGTAGACCGATGAGCAAGGCGACGCCCCATCCGCGCGCGCTTCCGCCGAAGAAGATCGCCGCGCCGAAGGAGGCGACGCCATGCGCGACCACGCGGAGCCAACCCGCGTACCGATCGCGCGCCGCTCGAATGGCAGCCATGCGCTTCACCCCGTCCTCCGGCGTGATCCGCCGCGCCAGCACCTCCTGAATCACCGCGTCGACCCGCGCGAGACGGCCGAGGTCGGTCTCTCCCGGCTCGACTCGCAAGAGATGCGTGCGTTGCGTCGCGAGCGCGCCGAAGGAGGCGAAGATCGAGGTCGGGGTGGAGAAGAACTCGCCGCTCAAGCCGAGCTGGCTCGAGACCGCGACCAGCACCTCTTCCAATCGATGCGCGGCGGTGCCGTACGCGTGGAGGGCGCGCCCCATCTCCAGCACGAAGGTGATGTCGTCGTCGCGGCTGCTTTCCGATCGTTCCATGGCCGAAACCTAGCCGGATCGGCGCCCAATGGGAACATCGCGCCTCGCGCGCCAGCAACATCGCGCCTCGCGCGCGCACAGCATCGCGCCTCGCGCGCCGGCCGGTAAGGAAAAGCGCCTCGGCGGTCGATAGATCCTCGGAGGAACCGATGTCCGAACCCTATCGCCGGCTCCGCACCCTGCTCAATCTGATGGTCTTCGGCGTGCTCTCGCTCGCCACCGCCGCGATCGTGATGCGCTCACGCTCCGAGGAGCAAGCATCACCGGGCGTGCGCGCGACCTTGAACGGCTCGACCTATCCCATGCGTGTCGGATCGCCCTCCGCGCATTGGATCGAGTACGAGGCGGGGATGAACGTCGAAGGCCAAATCGAGATCGTGCTGCCGTCCGGACTCGGTGCGTCCGAAGCGACCTCGACCGGGATCAGCATCCTCCTCAGTCCGCATCTGAGCGCGGGGGAGGTCGGCTTCGCGTCGTACTCCGCGGACGGCGTCGAGGTGCGGTATGTGCCGGTCTTCGGCCACGACGACGCGCATGAGCGAATGCTCGTCTTCTCGACCGAAGGAGAGGACGGCGAGGGGATCCTAGCGCTCGACAGCTTCGAGCCGCGGCCGGGCGGAATCGTGAGCGGCACGCTTCGCCGCGCCGTTCTCCGCGGGCACTTCGAGCCGTGCGACGACACGGAGCCGGACGGCTCGCCCGAACGCTCGCGGCTTCTCTCGCTTTCCGACCTGAGCTTCATCGCCACGATCGAAGAGTAACGGCGCTCGGCCGAGCCCGACCGCCAAGGCGAGGCGCCGCGAGCCTAGCCTTCGTCCTGCCGACGCTTGCCTGCCTCGCGCCCCTTCTCGGTCAGGCGAAAGAAGCCCTCCTCGCGGA
>CAZZAH010000719.1:0-2196 GCA_964652115.1 uncultured bacterium
AGGAGGACCGGATGGAGAGTCAGCAGAGGCTTACCGCCATGCAAGGGGAGGTTGGTATGGTGGAGGAGCCGGAAGTCGTCCAGGGGGATCGAAGCGTAAATACGAGCGGGATTTAGGGTCAAATTAGCCGCGAGCTGGGATTGGCGCGCAATATGGTGGGTCGCTACGTCCGGCTGGAGCAGCCGGACAGGACGGGCGCGCGCCCTCATTGGAGGAGGCTAGCCCGGAAAATTCATCAAAGGGGATGACAAAGGGGGCGAAACCCGGTTAAATCGCGTTCGGCCAAGAACTTACGATTCCAACCGAGGGTCGCCCCCCATGACAGAGTGTAACTCACAGCTCCGGTTGTTTTTCCACCCCTCGCGACCCATCGAGCTGGACTTCGAAGCTCCCGAGATCTCCTCCGATGGCGGCGCCATCCTCTTGCGCCAGATCGACGATCGGCTCGGCTTAACCGCCGGATTTGCCGATTGCCTACCGGACGACCGCGACCCGAGCCGGGTGATCCATAACCGCCAGGAGCAAGCACGGCAGCGGATTCTCCAAGTCACTCTCGGCTACGAAGACGCCAACGACGCCCAGTTCCTTCGCCGGGACCCGCTGCTGAATACGGTATGCGACCGGAGTCCTCAGGATCCACGCGGTCTGTCGTCTCAGCCCACCTTGTCGCGATTCGAAAATGCTCCAGACGGACGCACCCTCCGACGTTTGCTCGACTTCTTCGAGTGCAGCTACGTCAAGTCCCTGCCCGCCGACACCTCAGAAATTATCCTCGACATCGACACCACCGACGACGAGACCCACGGCGCCCAACAGCTCTCGTTCTTCCATGGCTTTTACGACCATCACATGTACCACCCCGTGATGGTCTACGACGGCGACAGCGGGCAGCTCATCACCGCGGTTCTTCGACCGGGAAACGTCCATGCGAGCCGAGGAGCCGTCGGCGTATTGAGCCGGCTCATTCGAGCGATCAAGCAGCGCTTTCCTCACGCCTCCATCGCCGTGCGCGGCGACTCCGGGTTTTGCGTCCCTCGAATGCTCGACGCCCTGGAGAAGCTCAACGAAGAGCTCGGTGAGATCTTCTTCCTCCTGGGCATCGCCAAGAACGCCGTGTTGTGCCGCAAGGCCGGAGACACGATGGCTTGGGCCGAGGAGCTTCAGCGGCAGCTGGGACGAAGGGTCCAACGCTTCGATCAGTTTTCCTATGCGGCCGGCTCCTGGAAGAGAGGGCGTCGCATCGTGGCCAAGGCCGAGCATTCCGCCAAAGGCCCCAATCCCCGCTTTGTGATCACGAATATCGAAGGCTTCGACCCTGAGACGCTCTATCGGGCCTACTGCCAGCGGGGCCAGTGCGAAAACTGGATCAAGGATTTCAAGAACGCCCTCCAGGCGGATCGCCTGTCCTGCTCAACTTTCCGGGCCAATTTCTTCCGACTCTTACTTCACCTGGCTGCCTATCGGCTCCTGCACGCTCTGCGCGTCGAAGCGGCGCGCGAGTCGGCCGAGCTGGGCAAAGCTCAATTCGACACGCTGCGGCTCCGGCTGCTCAAAGTCGCCGCGCTCGTCTCTCAGTCGGTCCGCCGCATTTGGGTCCGCTTGCCCCGAGCCTTTCCTTTCGCCGAGGTCTTTCGCCAACTCGCAGCCCGACTCGCGATTCCCCCAGCTCCTGCCTGAACGGCTGGCCTCGGTCCGCCCTCACAAACACGACTCTCTCCGGGGGTAACTCCGGCCGAGGTGTCCCTTCAGCTACCGAAAACGCTCCTCGGACGGCCATCGAGCTCAGCGATTCGGATCTTGCGACCTGCTCGGAGGGGATCCCCGAGGCCATCGGCGAGGTAGAGACCAGGTTTTGCCTCCCTCACCGACGGCAGCGCGGCGCTCGTGAATAATCCGGGCTACGTGGCCGGACCTCGCTGTACTGCTCCGCCGCGCTACAACCGTTCGGATTTTTCGACCACGGCTTTCAGGTCGTTGCCCTTGAACAAAAGGGGCTCCCCAGTCGCTCGAGCGAGGGCATAAGAACAGTCGCCGAGATTCAACTGCGCTGGATGGCGGCCTTTTCCGAACTCGTCGTAAGCCGAGCGAGCCAACCGAACTTAATCGATATCCACGCTGACGATATCGAAACCGGCGGTCTGGACCAGGAGATCGAGCTCGCGAATGCCGCCGGGCCTTTTCTCTCCTGCATCACAA
>CAZZAH010000720.1:0-2195 GCA_964652115.1 uncultured bacterium
TCGAGGAGGCGAGGGTGCGTCCGGCGCGTGAGTCCCTGCTTGAACGCCTCGCCGACGCACGCGCCCTCTTCATCCTCGACAACTGCGAGCATCTCGTCTCCGGCGTGGCTGACCTGGTGCAGGCACTGCGGCGGCGTTGTGGGCGGCTTCAGTTCCTCGCCACGAGTCGCGAGCCGCTCGCGGTCGAAGGTGAGGCGCGGTTCGTGGTGCCACCTCTCTCGAGCGCGTCCCGCGTGGTCGAGCCTGGGACCGACGCCGAACCCGCGAATTTCGCCTCGTCCGACGCGGTGCGGCTCTTCGTCGAGCGGGCGAAGCAGGCGCGACCCGACTTCGAGCTCAACGATACGAACGTCGCCGACGTGGCCGAGATCTGCCGCCACCTCGATGGGCTTCCGCTCGCGCTCGAGCTGGCCGCCTCGCGCATTCGAAGCCTCGGCCCTGCCGCTCTGCTTGCGCGTCTAGACGATCGCTTCCGCGTGCTCGGGGGGAACGCGCGCGAGACGCTGCCGCACCACCGGACGCTCCTGGCATCGATCGAATGGAGCCACGATCAGCTCGGGGAGACCGAGCGCGCGCTCTTTCGTCGACTCGGCGCGTTCATGGGCGGCTTCACGCTCGAATCGGCCGAGGCGGTCTGCGTCGGCGAAGAGCTCGAGACCTGGGCGGTGCTCGATGGCTTGGGCTCGCTCCTCGACAAATCGATGATCGAGCCGCTCATGAGCGGCGAGGGGCTCGAGGCCGCGCCGCGCTACCGCATGCTCGAGTCGTTCCGCGAGTATGCCGCGCGGCAGATCGCGGCAGCCGGGGAGGCCGCGGCGCTGCGCGAGCGCTTCGTCCTCTATTGGCGCGACAAGACGCGCGCGCAGGCCGATCGACTGACCGGGCCCGAAGCGAAGGTCGCGCTGCTCGAGCTCGACGAGGAGCTGCCGAACCTTCGCGAAGCGATGCGGCTCGCCTTGACCGAGATCGAAGACCCGCAAATCGCGTTGGCGCTCACCGGCAACATGATGGGCTACTGGATGCGCCGCTCGCACTGGTCGGAGGGGACAGAGCTTCTTCATCGCGCGCTCGCGCGGCCCGGAGCCGATCGTCCGACGAGGGCCAGAGCGGTCGCACTCAACTCCACGGGCATCCTGAAGTATCTGACCGGGCGCTACGACGAGTCCGCTGTCGATCTGCGCGAGGCGATCGTGCTGTTCGAGCATTGCGAGATGCCCCTTCAGGCGGCCTACGCACGAATGAACCTCGGGAATGCCTACTGCTTTTCGGGTCGCCACGAAGAGTCGCTTCGCGAGCACGAAGCAACGCTCGCGACCGGCCGAGAGCTCCGACACGATTGGGTCATCGCCGCCGCGCTGGTCAACATCTGCAACGCGAGCGAGGCGCTCGGCCTGATCGATCGCGTCGAGGAAGCGGCGGCGGAGGCGGTCATCCTGCTGGAGAAGGCGGGCGATCGTTCGAATCTCCTCATGGCGGAGTCCTATCGCGGCGCGGTGGCGTATCGGCGCGGGCGCTTCGACGAGGCCCTCGCGGTATTCGACAAGACTCTCGCCATCGCGAAGGAGCACGGCGATCGCTATCACCTCGGACACCAGAGCCTTCACCGCGGGCTTTCCCTTCTCGGCCTCGGCCGGCGCGAGGAAGCTGCCGCATCTCTCCTCACCGCGCTCGAGGTCGGCGATGAATTCGACGAATTGAATCTCCTGGCCAACGCGATCGAAGCGCTCGCGGGCCTGGCGCACGAGAACGGGCGAAGCGAGCAGGCGCTGGGATGGCTCGTCACGGCCGATCGTCTTCGTGAGGAGCGCTCGGTCCCGCAGCGTCCGAACAACGCCGCGTCGGTCGAGGAGCTCCGCGCGTTCCTGGCCGCGGCTCTTCCTGGGGAGACGCACGCGCGCGTGCTCGCCGAGGCTCAGACGCCCCCGCTTCGCGCGCTTCTCGATCGCGTGCGGGCCGACGCCGCTGTGGCCACGGCGCCGCGATCCAGGTCCGATTGACTCCCTGAGGACGCCCGCCTAGTCTCCGCTTCCGGCGGTTCGATTTCCACGGGGGCTCTCCATGCGCAGCACGTGCTCGTTCGTCGTCTTGTCGCTGGTCACCATGCTGTCCGGCAGTGCTTGCCAGCCCGAGCGAGGGCAGGAGTCGGTCAAAGGCGGTACGCCGAGCACGAATGCCAAGCCGGTCCTGATCGGCCT
>CAZZAH010000721.1:0-2189 GCA_964652115.1 uncultured bacterium
CATCCCAGGCCGCGGCCCGATCGGTGAAGGTGTCGCCCGAGCGGAGGAAGCTCCCAACCGCGATCAGTTCACCTTGGTGGAGCTCGAGGTCGTAGATCTGACCGAACTGAAGGCTCTCCCCCAGAGGCTGCCACTCGCTTCCGTCATACGCGACGGTCGAGATGTTCCGCGTCTCCCCGGTGCCGAAACCGGCCGCGACCAGTTGCCCTCGGAATTCCTGGATGTCGTTGATCCTCAGCGCGGGCCTCGGCGGGAGCAGAGTCCAGGTGCTCCCGTCGAAGAGCCCGATGCCCTCGGCGCGCTGATTTCCAGCGGTGTCGAAGTCGCCGAACGCCGCCAGGCCGTTGCCGAACGGGACCAGCAGTTCGGGCGAGCGATTGAGCGCGTTACCCGATACGAAGGGCACGACATGGTCTCCCGCGAATCGCGCGAGGTTGAATGCGCCGACCTCGTCGATCGAGGTGAACGAACCACCGAGATAGAGGTCGCCCCTCCACGCACACCCGGCCTCGATCGTCCCCCCGTGCCCGTTCTCCCTGACGTCCCCTCGTTGAATCAGGCTGTCCGCGGTGACCTCCAAGAGCTCCGTGGTCCCGCCGAAGAGATCGCCCGCGCTCACGAGCACCAATCGATCGCCGAGCACGATCATCGATCCGATCCTCCCGTCGACGGGCTTTGCGAACGGCATCCATCCTTCCGGCTCGAGCACCTCGAGCCGAGTGGTAGCCGTTCCACCGCTGAACGAGGGCCAGGCGCCTAACCAACGATCACGCCAGTAGACGGTGGACGCCGGCGTCTTCTCCACCGGCGCGGTCGACCAGGCGCCATCACGCAACTCCGCGCTCCTGTAGACCGCGGTGCCGGTCGAGTCGAACCAACCGAAGATCAGGATTCCGCCGTTGGGGGCGACTTTCACTTCCGAGATCGTCCACGCGGTCGACGGTATCGGGACGGGCTCCCACTCCGATCCCCGCCACCGATCGAGCCTCGAATGAAAGCGACGGTCACGACCGAGCAGCGAGCTCGCGAGAAGGGTAGAGCCCCCGGAAGTAAGGGTGAAGGCAGCGAGGCTCTCCGGCTCGACCTCTGGAAACGGAATCGCGGTCGGTTGCCAGTGCAGTCCATCCCACGCGTCGATGCGAAGCGTGTCGCTGTGATAGCCGCGTGCGTAGAGCAACCGATCCTCGAACACGCAGGATGAGAAGAGCGCACCGCCTGACGGTGGCTCGGGAATCGCGCTCCACGTCGTTCCATCCCACGCGGCGGGTGAACGGACCGCGCGATCACCGATCTTCTCGAAGGCCCCGATCACGAGGAGCTGGCTCGGAAGGGAGTAGAGGCCGCGCACCTCTCCCGCGGCGCCAGGCCAGATGAGGGGTTCGTATTCCAGCGGCTCATCGATCGCCGGCTGTGCAAACGCGGGGCGCGCGAGCACGAGGCCAAGTACCGCGACGGCTACCCACGAGCGCCGCCTCATCGGACAATCACCAGAGGACGAGAGGAGTTCGATCCCGCTCCATCCAAGTGGAGGTAGTAGACGCCGCTTGTTAAACCAAGCTCCTCTTGCCGCCGCCGCGAGAGGTGCACGACGCGCGGCACGGCGCCGCCGGAGCGAAGCGCATCGCCCGCCAGCCGACGGCCCGCCACATCGACGATCGACCAGCGCGCTCCGGGCGCGATCGGCCCGGCGAAGCTAAGGATGAGGTCGCCGCGCGCCGGATTTGGCACGATCCGAATGCGTGGGTCGATCATGGCCGGCGATGCAATGCTCGAGACCGGAACGATCCATCGGCCCAGGTACGATCCTTCGGTGCGATCGTATTGCTCAAGCCCGGCGTAGAGTCGATCCCCCGCGATCGCCACGCCCGTAATACCGCTTCGACCGCTCGCGCTCCTCACTTCGGCCGCGTAGCTCCACCGACCTCGCTCGAGCCGGAAGAGGCCGGACGCGGATGTATAACCCTCATCCACGAAGGTACCGGTCGCGAAGACCGTTTCGTCCGCGACGAGGATCTGATCCACCGCGACCGGGCGATAGCCGCCTTCGCCGCCGAACGCAAACGGCCTGAACCGCGCGCCATCCCACGCCACGATTCCCGGAGAGTAGACCTCGCCGACATAGTCGAATTCTCCCGCCACCAGGATGAGGTCGCCGAAGACGGCCAGGTCGTTGACGAGATTCTGTGTGC
>CAZZAH010000722.1:0-2188 GCA_964652115.1 uncultured bacterium
GCTCCCCTACCGCGAGGCCCTGGCCGCATGGCTCGAGACGTGGACACCCGACTCGCCGACGCTCTTCCTCTTCGGGCCGAGCGGGGGGTACACGCTGACCGCGCCCTTCCTCACGCGTTTTGGCGAGCTGCGATGCTTCGATCCCGACCCGCTGGCGCCGCTCCTCTTCCGCCGGCGTCATGGTCGCGCGCTTCGGGAAGCCAAGACCAAGCTATGGTGGAGCGGCGCCGATCTCCTCTCCGAGCCGAACGCGCTGCGGCAGGAGCTGGCGCTGCACCCAGAGGCGGCGGTTCTCTTCAGTGGGCTTCTCGGCCAGCTTCGTACCTTGCTCGATCCTGCGGCGGACGCGGAGGAAGACGTCCTGGTCGGCGAGGGACGCGCGTTCGAGCCGCCGTCTGACTCGGCGCGCTGGCGGGAGTGGAAGAGGTCGCTGGTCGACGCGCTCGGGGATCATCCATGGGCCAGCGTGCATGACCGCGTGAGCGGCGAGGGGCAGGTCAACCTCGCGCGTCTCGCCGCCGATCCGCGCGCGGCCGCGGCGGATCCCTCGATCGAGAGCGGGGATCGAGCCGACCTCACTCGCGAGCTGCCCGACGCAGTACTTCGCCTCGCCTTTCACGGGACGCGGCGCAGCGAGATCCGCTACCACGGAGCCGAGGGGTTTCTGCCCGATCGCCCGCGTCGCCTTCTGCTCTGGTCGATCGTGACCGACTGGACACATCTGATGGAGGCCGTGAGCCGCTGATCCGGATTGCCGACCGCGCCGAAACAGGCGAAGGTGGCGTCGATCACATCCGCGCTCGCTCCTCTTCCTTCGAACTCTTGGAGCTTCGATGCCCCTCCGACTTCGTCTTGCTCTCGTTCCTCTGCTCATCGGCGCGCTGCTCGCGTCCGCCAAGACGCCGGCGTTCGCCCAAGCCGTGGGCTTCCACGCTCGGCTCGACCGCCTCCTTTCAACCCTCGAGATCAACCAGCGGATGATGGGCTCGCTCACGATTCGCAAGGCAGACCGCGTCGTCTATGCGCGGACCATCGGAATGCGCGACAGCACGGAGGCCGGGTGGATCCGTTCCGACAGCCTGACCGCGTACCGCATCGGGTCGGTGACGAAGCCGTTCACCGCCGCACTCGTCTACCAGTTGCTCGACGAAGGTCGCTTGACGCTCGATGCGAAGGTGTCGAGCTTCATCCCCGAGCTCGCGAGCGGCGACTCGATCACCATCCGCGATCTGCTCGGCCATACGAGCGGTCTGCCCGACTACACGCGAGGCATGGATCCGATGGTGCCGCTCGATCGCGCCACGCTGCTCGGGCGCATGGCCCAGCCGCTGCAATTTCGCCCGGGGACGCAGCGGCGTTACAGCAACAGCAACTATCTCCTGCTCGGCTACATCGTCGAGGCGGTGACGGGATCGAGCTACGAGGAGGCTTTGCGCCGCGGCATCACCGACCGCATCGGACTCAAGCGCACGCACGCGGGTGGATCGCCCGCGGCGAACGAATCACGCGCCTATTTCTGGGACAACGGGCGTTGGATTCTCCAGCCGGATCACGTGATCGAGAACGCGGGGGGCGCGGGCGGGATCAGCTCGACCACCGCGGACCTGACGCGATTCGTCGCCGCGCTCTTTCAGCGAGGGCTCATAAGCCAGGCGTCGCTGAACGAGATGACCCACGGCTTCGACGACGGGACGTGGAAGAATGGGAAGGGCCTCGGTCCGTTCAAGATTCCGAATGCGCACAAGTCGGGGTTCTCGCACGATGGATCGATCGGCGCGCACGCAGCGCTGATCGGTTACGTCCCGGAGGACTCGCTCGCGCTCGCGTTGACGATGAACGGGCAGAACTACCCGATCAATCGGGTCTTCTTTCTCGCGTGGGATCTCCTTTACGGGGTCGACACGCCGCTTCCGTCGTTCACTCCGGTGGCGCTCGCCGATAGCGTAGCCGCGCCGCTTGTCGGCGCATATTCCGCGGATGCGTATGGGTTGAAGATCACGGTCCGGCGCGCGGGAGATGCGTTGGAAGCGCAAGCGGAGGGGCAGGATGCCTTCCCGCTCTCGTATATCGGGCGCTCGCGATTCCTGTTCGTTCCGGCGGGCATCATGATCGACTTCGATCCGCCGACGGACAGCGCGTCGCCTCGCTTCATGCTGTACCAGCAGAACGCGGCGATTCCGCTCACTCG
>CAZZAH010000723.1:0-2186 GCA_964652115.1 uncultured bacterium
CGGCGGCCTCCTTGCCGCTCCGTCGGCCCTGTGCTATAAGCCGGAAGGTCATGGAAAGCGAGACCCGCCCCTTGCGCCTTGGAATCCTGGCATCCGGACGTGGATCGAACCTCGAGGCTCTGCTCGTGGCGCAGGCGGAAGGGCGCTTGCACGCGCGGGTCGAGGTGGTCCTCTCCGATCGTGCCGACGCGCCCGCCCTCGAGCGTGCGAGCCGCCACGGCGTTCCCGCGCTCCTCATCGATCCTGAATCGAATCGCGCCCGCATGCGGCCAGAGATCGAGGCCCGCTTCCTCGACCAGCTCCGTGCGCGCGAGGTCGACTGGGTGGTGCTGGCCGGCTTCTTCCGCATCGTCGGCGCCGTCTTGCTCGACGCCTATCCCGATCACATCCTGAACATCCATCCGTCGCTTCTGCCTTCTTTTCAGGGACTGCACGCGCAGCGTCAGGCGCTCGAGTACGGCGTCAAGCTCGCGGGATGCACCGTGCATCTGGTCAACGCGGAGGTCGACAAGGGAGCGATTCTGATGCAAGCGGCCGTGCCGGTGCTGGACGACGATGATGAGGACCGGCTTTCCGCGCGCATCCTGGCCGAGGAGCATCGCCTCTTGGTCGAGGCGGTGAACGCGATCGCCACCCGTGGATTCGACCTGGTGGAGCGTCGCGCGATTTGGAAGGGGAAGACCGGGGCCGAAAGCTCCGTGAAGGGAGTCGAGCGATGAGCATCGGATTCCGCTCGCTTTCCGATCTCGGATTGAAGCCGAGCTACGCCGGCAAGGTGCGCGAGATGATCGACCTCGGCGATCGCCTCTTCATGATCGCCACCGATCGAATCTCCGCCTTCGATTGCATCCTTCCTTCGCCGATCGCGGGGAAGGGCCAGCTTCTGAACGAGATGTCGATCTACTGGCTGCGCGGCTTCGAGGAGAAGATCCCGACGCACTTTCTGTCGACGGCCGAGACCGACCTGCCGGCGGAGATCCATCGCCACAAGAAGTCGATCGCCGGTCGATGGATGTTGGTGCGAAAGGCGGAGCGAGTCCCGATCGAATGCGTCGTGCGCGGGCATCTCGCCGGGTCGGGATGGACGGAGTACAAGCGAACCGGCACCGTGCAAGGTCACGAGCTTCCGCCCGCGCTCCGCGAGTACGCGCAGCTGCCGCAACCGATCTTCACCCCGACGACCAAGGAAGACTCGGGCCACGACCGGCCGATCACGCGTGCCGAGCTGGCCGATCGCGTCGGGCGCGAGTTGGCCGAAGAGCTCGAGGAGAAAAGCCTCACGCTCTTCGCGTGGGCCGGGGCCTACTCCAAGCAGCGCGGGCTCGTCTTGGTCGACACGAAGTTCGAATTCGGGAAGATCGGCGGGAAGCTCGCCTTGATCGATGAGGTGCTGACGCCCGACTCCTCGCGTTACTGGACGGTGGCGTCGTACGCGGAGACGATGGTGCGCGGCCGCGCGCCCGACAGCCTCGACAAGCAGTACATCCGCGACTATCTCCTCGGACTCGACTGGGACCACAATCCGCCCGCACCCGATCTCCCGCCGCGGGTCGCGGCCGAGGCGATGCGTCGGTACAAGCTCGCCTTCGACATGCTGAGCGGGGGAGGACGCCAACCCGATTGGCGTCACGTCAAGATCGGGACATAGGGTTCGACGCGCGGCACGGCTGCGTACTCTCACGCTCGAACAGATAGCGGGCCCAAGGGAGCGGCCCGGGAGGTTGGACATGATTCGGATCCGTCGCGCATTGCTTTCGGTCTACACCAAGGACGGGCTCTTGCCGCTGGCCCAGACGCTGGTGCGCTTCGGCGTCGAGATCCTCTCCTCCGGCGGGACGGCGAAGTTTCTCCAAGAGTCGGGCATTGCGGTGCGTTCGGTCGAGTCGTGGACCGAAAGCCCTCAGATGTTCGAGGGGCGCGTGAAGACGCTTCACCCGCGCATCCACGGCGGCATTCTCTTCCGTCGCGATGTTGACGCGGCGGAGGCGGCGAAGCACTCGATCGAGCCGATCGATCTGGTGGTGGTGAACCTCTATCCCTTCGGTTCCGCGGTCGAGCGGGGCGCGTCGCACGACGACACGATCGAGCTGATCGACGTCGGTGGTCCGGCGATGGTGCGCGCGGCGGCCAAGAACCATCGCTTCGTCGGCGTGGTCACGCTGCCCGAGGACTACGCCAAGGTGCAG
>CAZZAH010000724.1:0-2184 GCA_964652115.1 uncultured bacterium
AGCATCGCCGTCATGTCACCGCGAAGCTCGACCGTCGCGCCCGGACGGAGCGCGGCCGCGATCGCCCCCCGATCCGCGAGCGATATGGATCTTCCACCGATGATCGCCTCGCCGTTACCGGCAGCGCTGAAGTTGTCGAACGATCTTCCGGCGTTCGCCCCGATCAGGATCGCGATGACGACGGCGCCGGCGGTGAGCGGAAGGAGGGGTCTCCACGAGAGGACGGAACGAATCCGCGACCATGGAGTCCGCGTTTCCGTTTCGAGCGGCGAACGCAGTGTTCCCTCGCGGAAGCCGCGCTGCAGCTGCGCGAGAAACGCCTCGCTCGCTTCCGGGTCGGATTGCTTCCGCAGCAACTCGAGCAGCCGGTCTTCTTCCGGTCCGTTCTGACGCGTTCGATCGCTCATCGGCGCTCTCCCCCGAGCCACCGGCTCAAACGGCGCCCCAGCTCCGTGACCGCGCGTGAGTACCGCTTCCGCGCGGCCGTGTGGCTGATCCCCAGGGCGCGCGCGATTTCGTCGTGACCCAGATCCTGGTACGCGTGCAGCACGATTGTCTCTCGAAGCGGCGCCGGGAGCTCCGCCAGCGCTCGCTGAACGGCCTGGATCTCGCTCTCCCGTTCCCGGCGGTCGGAGGGCGAGGTCTCGTCCGTCGCGATCTCCTCGGACACGCTCTCGAGCGGTAGGGAACGACGCTGCTCCGCTTGCGTCTTCTGCCAGAAACGCCGGCAGGCATTGCAGGTGATGGCGACGAGCCACGGCTCGGGATCGCGCTCGATGTCGAGTTGATGGATCGCGCGATGAACTCGGTAGAAGACCTCCTGGGACACCACCTCGGCGCCGCTGGTCTCGCCGATCATCCGGAACGCCAGACGATAGACTCCCGGAGCATAGGTCTGGAAAAAGCGATCGAGAGCCCGCGGATCCCGATCGCGGGCCGCTGACAGAACAGACCGATCGAGCGGTTCAACCTCGACGAATGCCCGCACTCGGGTCCCTCCGACTGCGGATATCCCGCTCGGCGACATGTGTCCCGAAGAATCGTCCACCGTCACAACACCTCAGCGATCTCGCGACTCGACCGCCGAGGCAAGCGCCTCGCGCAGCGCCTCGAGGTCGAGCTTGAGCTGCGCCCGTCCTCCCCCGAGCGCCTGAGAGATCTGCTCGGCCTCATCCAGCGAGGAGCGTGCGGCATCGAGGTTCCCTTCCGCGATTTCAAGTGTACCGCGCCTGCACAGAATGGCGGCCAGCTCGAGCTGATCGCCGATGGCACGAAGCACCTCAAGCCCAGCGTCGATGCAGCGGCGCGCCTCGGCGAGGTTGCCTTGATCGACATGGAGAAAGCCTAGCCGGCCGAGCATGCTCCCCTCGAAGCGACGGTCACCGACCTCGCGGTAGATCGCGATCGCGGCCTCGTAGTGCGGGCGAGCCTCATCGAATCGATCATGCTCGTGATAGAGATTCGCCAGATACCCATGCACGCCACCGACGTGCTGTCTTGCGCCGACCTCGCGGTGGATCGTGAGCGCCGCCTCCAAGCAAACGAGCGCTTCGTCGACATGGCCCTGTGAGGTGTGGATCGCTCCGAGGCTTCCGATGGTGTGTCCTTCGGCGCGACGGCTGCCGACCTCGCGGTGGATCGCGAGCGCCGCTTCCAAGGAGGCCCTCGCCTCGTCGATCAGGCCCACCTCGAATTGCAACCCGCCGAGGTTGCCCAGGACGATGCCCTCCGCTTCGCGATCGCCGAGCGAGCGGTTGACGAGGAGCGCGGCCTCGTAGTGCGCACGGGATTCCTCGAATCGACCGAGGTCGCGAAGAACCACGCCCAGGCTGCCGAGCGCGGTGCCTTCCAGCTTTTGATGTCCCTCCTTACGCGCGAGGGCGAGGGCCACCTCACCGTGCGATCGTGCTTCCTCGAATCGACCGCATCGCCGATCGAGGCTGCCGAGGTTGATCCGCAGGACGCCCTCGAAGCCGCGAATTCCCGCTTCCTGATGGATGCCGAGGGCGACGTTGAAACAGGAACGCGCCTCCTCCGTTCGGCCTTGGTCGAGATGCAGGGTGCCGAGCTGCCTCAATCGACGCGCTTCCGCTTGGCGGTCACCCATCTCGCGCGCGAGGGCGAGCGCGCTCTCGCAGTGGGCTTGTGCCTCTCCCATCCTCCCGGTCAATCGCTCCGACCAGG
>CAZZAH010000725.1:0-2181 GCA_964652115.1 uncultured bacterium
ACTCTAGGCGCTCGTCGATATCCCTTCCAGACTTGACCTCTCGGCGCGCCTCGACCAAGGTGCCGGAGCCTGGAACGCGCGCGGCGTTCCACTCACTCGATGAGGAGGAAGCCGATGCCCCACACCATTCCGCTCTGCAAGGTCAGTGACCTCTCGCCCGGTCAGCTCAAGCAGTTCGAGCTCGAGGACGGAACGCCGGTCTGCGCCGCGAACGTCGGCGGGCGCTTGCTCGCGATCGGCGGCGAGTGCACCCACGCGGGCGGGCCGCTCGGCGAGGGCGAGCTCGAGGGCCTCTGCGTCGTCTGTCCCTGGCATGGCGCGACCTTCGACCTCGAGACGGGCGTGCCGCGCACTCCTCCGGCCCACGATCCGGTGCCGAGTTACCCGGCCTCGATCGTCGGCGACGACATCGTGATCGAGGTCGACTAGCCCCGTAGCCGAGCGCCGTCGAACGAGGCGCCGCGGGGATCGCTTCGGGTGCCAATTCATGCACCTCGCGGTATGCCTTCCATTGCCATTGCCGATGGGATCCCCGAAGATCCTCTGCTAACACGTGGCCATCCCGCAGCACGTCCGCTATGCTTTTACGGGCTCGTCCTGTCGCCGGACTACGCCGAGCCCCACCACCGACCGCGCAAGTAACGAATGGAAGTGTCCATCGATTCATGGGGGATTCCCGATGCGTATTGCGCTCTCCGCTGCTGCCCTTGCCCTCGGCCTCTTGGCCGGTCAAGTCGGCGCGCAAGTCCCTAAGACCGTCGTCTGTGAAGATGGCACCGCGACCTGGTGCCAGTACTGCCCTTGGGCCTATCAAGGCATCGAGGTGATGAAGAGTCGTTACGACGCGAATGAGTTCACGCCGAGTCGACTCTTCTCGAGCTCGGCCGGCGGCCGCCTCGCCACCGCGGAGACCGACGGGCGGAACAGCTACTACGCGATCTCCGGATTTCCGACCGTGGTCTTCGCCGGCGTGAATCAAGTCGTCGGCGGTGACGCGGCGACCGGCCAGGGCCTCACCTACGACCCGATCGTCTCGCGCGAGATCGGCGTCCCTTCGCCGCTCAAGATCACGATCAACAGCACCGACCTCATCCAGCCGAGCGGCTCGATCGACCTCACGGTCGAGGTCGCGCAGGAGATCGCGGACATCTCGACCATGAAGGTCCGCGTCTATCTGCTCGAGGACAACGTCTTCTGGTGCTGCGGCTACGGCGGCGAGGACACCTGGCTCGACGTCACGCGCGACGTGATGCCCGATGTAGCGCTCACCGTTTCGCACGTCGGCCAGACGCAGAACATCGTGCACAACTTCAGCATCGATCCGACCTGGGTCGGCTCCGAGCTCACGATGGTCGCCTTCGTGCAGCGCGACTCGGACAAGTACATCGTGCAGGCGGCGAACACGCTGCCCAAGCCGCAGTACTCGCTCCGCTACTTCACGCTCGGCGACCGGGTCGGCATCGCGCCTTCGACCGGCACGTACGAGTACCAGGACTTCGCGATCTGGAATCAGGGCACCAGCGCCGACGTCATCCACGTCGCGCTCTCGCCGGGCACGCTGCCGAGTGGTTGGACCTGCGCCTTCAGCGATGGCGTGACCGACTACACCGGATCGGTCGATGTTCCTTTGAATGCGGGCGAGGGCAAGCACTTCCATCTGAAGATCACGCCCGATCATCCCGGCTATGCGCGGCCGGAGATCGTGCTGACCTCGCCGAACCTTCCGGCCGTGACACGGAAGATCGGCTATTCCTTCGTGACCCACGACGTCAACGTCCTCTTGATCGACGATGACGGCGCGGACACCTACGACAACTACGAGACCGATGCGATCCAGGCCTACGGGACCACCTTCGGCGTGATCTCGCGCGACCACACCTCGGCGC
Organism: uncultured bacterium; assembly: GCA_964652115.1. Lineage (GTDB taxonomy): Bacteria > Eisenbacteria > RBG-16-71-46 > CAIMUX01 > CAIMUX01 > JADJQY01. The sequence continues at coordinate 1,887 of CAZZAH010000725.1, forward strand.
TCACCGGCACGCAGCTCGGCAACTTCCCGGTGGTGGTGTGGGAGACCGGCCTCTCTTACCCGACGCTCAACGCGGATGACCGCGCGGCGCTCAGCACCTACCTCGATGGCGGCGGCCGTCTCTTCGTCACCGGTCAGGAGATCGGTTGGGAGATCAACGACACCGGCGGAGCGGCGCTCACCTGGTATCACAACTACCTGCACGCCAACTTCACGCTCGACGACACCAACAAGTACGTCCTGAACGGAACGCCGGGCGATGCGATCTCGAACGGCATGTCGATCACGATTCAGGG
>CAZZAH010000726.1:0-2180 GCA_964652115.1 uncultured bacterium
CGAGACCTCACTCGGCGCGATCCATCCCAACCCGACGAGCGGTTCGATCACCTTCTCGCTCTCACTGCGCGAGCGCGCGGCGGTGCGGCTCGAGCTGATCGATGTCGCGGGCCGAGTCGTGCGCCGCTTCGTCGACGGACCGCTCGACGCCGGTGCGCACGACTTCGAGGAGAGCCTGGCCGGCGGTTCGCGGCCCGCTCTGCCGGCGGGCGTCTACTACCTGAGCATGCACGACGGTCACTCGAGGATGATGCGAAAGCTCGTGCTTCTGCAGTAAGCGCGCGCCGAACCGAGCTTCGCGGCTCGACGCGCGCCGCAGGATGCCTAGAACCCGGCGAGCCCGTTTGTCCCCGCCGGGAGACCGGCCACGCCCTTCATGCTCGACAACGACCCATCGGCGCCCACGCCGAAGGCCGCGATCTCGTTCGTTCCCGCGAGCAGGGCATAGACGTAGTGACCCATCCGGCTCACCACGAGATCGATGGGGCGACTCCCCGGAGTGGTCTCCCCGGTTCGTCCATCCGCATCGAGAATCTCGAGCTCCCCGTTCTCCATCACGCGGAATCCGGTCAATGAACTGCTGCCGGTGTTCGTGGTGTAGGCGAACCTTCCATTCGGAGTGACGGCGACCCAGCAAGCCGCGGTTTCCGTGGTCGGCACGGTCGGATCGATCGGCGTCAGCATGCTTCCGGTCACGGCATAGGACGAGAGCGCGCTGGCATCCGTCGCACCGCCGAATGCTTCCGACACCAGGATCTGTCCGTGCCGCGTGAACGCGAACCCGAACGGCGTCTGTCCGCTCGACGGATGTACGTTCGGCATCGACAGGCTTCCGTCCGCCGCGACGGTGTAGGTCACGATCGAGCTCGTCGCCTTCTCCGTCACCACCAACACGTCCCCCGCGGGCGAGAACTGAACCTGCGCCGGGCCGACATCCGCGCCGCTGAGCGGCCGCTCGCTGCCGGCGATTGGAATGAGCTCGCCTGCGGCGGAGACGCGAAATCCATGCAGGCTCGCGGGTGAGGCCGCGTTCAACACGTAGACGAGATCCCCATGGATCGTGACGCTGATCGGCGTCATCCCGCCGCTCGGCTCCACGTCCGTGAGCATCAAGCCGTGTCCATTCCAACGGAAGAGGGAGACATCGTTACTCCCGGCGTTGACCGCGAGGAGCCAGCGCTGATTCGCCGACAGAGCGAGCCCGCCCTGATTTCCCAATCCGGCACCGGTCCCTTGGCCACCGGTGGCGACGGGAGCGCCGCCGGTGAGTTGCCCATCGGAATCTCGCCGATAGACGAGGACTTCATTCGCCGCGATGGCGTTCGTCATGGTGAACACGGCGCCGGTTCCGGGGCGAATCCCCACCGCCTCATTGCCGAGCGCAGCATCGGTCGGCGACGCATCGCCGCTCAATGGCGAGAGCGGTTCGGAGGTCTGGCATCCCGCCAGAACACCGCCGGCGAGCAGAGCGCAGGCGAACGCAGCAAGCAGCTTCCTCGACATCATCACTCCTTGTTCTCGAGCCTTTCTGTTTGCACGCCGTCGCCGCTCGTTGAAAGGCGGATCGTTCCGCATCGACGAGCGGCGCGCGGATAGGCGCGTCGGACTGTCCTTCAACGGGCTGTTAGGCTCGGGGTACCGCCGGGCCGCACCGAATAGGCAGCGTGGCGGGCTGGTGTGACCGACTAAATCGCTCTAACGCGATTCGAGCATCGGCATCGCCGAAGCGCGCAGCTCCGAGAGCTTGCGCTCTTCCATTGGGCGGATCGGCTCCATCGTCGCAGTGCCTGAAGGCATGCGCACGGTCGCACGCATCATCGGGGGAACGGACATGGCCGGTGCCGTGCCCATCCCCAGATGCGCGGTGCCATCGAGCACGCAGACGCAGGTGCTGTCGGCGCCGGCGATGACGGCGAAGGTGGTGCCCACGACCTCGACCGAGGTCTGCGATGTCTTGACGGACATCCGTGCGCCAGGGAACCCCGGTCCGGTCACGACACGCGCCTCTCCCGCGAGAACCTCGAAGCCGGCGCCGCGGCGCAACCAACGCGGCAGTCCTCGCGGAATCGTGACGCGCGTTCCGGGGATGATCTGGAGCGCGTAGTCGTCCTGATAGAAAAGATTGAGCATCGCCGTCATGTCACCGCGAAGCTCGACCGTCGCGCCCGGACGGAGCGCGG
>CAZZAH010000727.1:0-2179 GCA_964652115.1 uncultured bacterium
GTCGTTCTCGCGGGTGTCCTCGTCGGCGCCGCGCTACACACCTTCTGGTACGGACAAGGGTTGTCCTACGCCTCGAACAACCCTAATGCCTGCAAGAACTGCCACATCATGAATGAGCAGTATGACGGCTGGGCCAAGTCGAGCCACCACGCGGTCGCCACCTGCAACGACTGTCACTCGCCGCACGCTTTGATACCTAAGTACCTGACCAAAGCGGAAAACGGATTCTGGCACTCGAAGGGTTTTACATTGCAGGACTTCCCCGAGCCGATCCGCATTCGACCGCACAATCGCAGAATCCTCAATCAGAACTGCGCGGAGTGCCATCACGAGATGGTGAGCGAGGTCACGGTCGCCCACGCCAACGACGATTCAAAGTTCGACTGCATTCGGTGCCACGTCTCGGTCGGCCACGGCCCGGTGCGATGAAAGGGAGCATGCAATGAACAGCCGCTACCTTCTGGTGGCAGTCGCCTCCGCGGCCTTAGTCGCCGCAGTCCTCACTCTCCGCGAGAACATGGCGGAACGAAAGGAAGAGGCCAAGACGACCGTCTTCCGCATCGTCGACCTCAACGAGAGGACGATCGATCCGGCGGAGTGGGGCAAGAACTTCCCCCGCCAGTACGACGGCTACAAGCGCACGGTCGACATGGAACGCACCCGTTATGGCGGGAGTGAGGCCGACCCCTTTGCCGTTGGTCAGGATGGCGTGAAGAAGAGCTTCAGCAGGATTGAACAGGACCCGCGCCTCAAGACGATGTGGGCGGGCTACGCATTCGCGATCGACTTCCGCGAGGAGCGCGGTCATGCGTACATGCTCCACGATCAGAAGGAGACTGAGCGAGTCCTGCAGCGCCCTCAGTCCGGATCCTGCCTTCATTGCCACGCCTCGATCACCGTCGCCTACCGCGAGGCCGGAATCGCGGCCGGCGCGCCGGGCACGGCGGATGAACCGCTCGGAAGCGCGAACGGCCAGGCTCAGCTGATGAAGGGCTTCCCGGTGGTCTGCGCCGAGACCTATGCCGAAGCGAGCAAGCGCGTGGAACACCCGGTCGCGTGCATCGATTGTCACGATCCGGCGTCCATGCAGCTCCGGGTCACCCGCCCTGGGCTGCTGAATGGACTCGTCGCCTTGGCGCAGAGCTCCGACCCAGTCCCGCATCTGCCGTCTGTGATGAAGTGGCGAGAGGGTAACAAGGCGGTCCCCTACGATCCGAATGCGCTCGCCAATCGGCAGGAGATGCGATCCCTGGTGTGCGGTCAGTGTCACGTCGAGTACTACTGCGCGGCCAAGGCCACCCTCTTCTTCCCCTGGGGCGACGGGCTCAAGGTCGAGAACATCGAATCGTTCTATGACAAGTACACGTTCTCCGACGGCTCTACTTTCTCCGACTTCAAGCACAAGATGAGCGGGGCGGCGGTGGTAAAGGTGCAACATCCGGAGTTCGAGCTCTGGAGTCAGGGAGTCCACGCTCGCTCCGGCGTGGCCTGCGCCGATTGCCACATGCCGTATGTCCGCGAAGGCGCGCACAAGATCAGCGACCACCACGTGCAGAGTCCCCTGCTTCACGTCGACAAGGCCTGCCAGGTCTGTCACCGCAACGACTCCGCCGAGTTGACCGCGCGCGTCGAACTGATCCAGGAGCGGACGACCAAGCTGATGAGTCGATCGCTCGACGCGGTCGTCGCCCTCATCGGCGACATCGAGCAGGCGATGGCGGCGGGCGCGACCGACGCACAGCTGGAGGAGGCGCGGGCTCTGCAGCGCCGCGCGCAGTACCGGGTCGACTTCATCAACGCGGAGAACTCGACCGGCTTCCACGCTCCGCAGGAATCGGCCCGCATTCTGGGTGAGGCGATCGACTTCGCACAGCAGGGGCGCCTCTCCGTGGCCAGGCTTCGCTTGGTCGCCGGGTCGTAAGCTCGGCAGATCGATTGCGCCCGCCCCCCAGGGCGCGGTATTCGTCACGGCATGAATCCGCGCCCTCTCCTCCGCCAGTCACAGATCTTTCGTCAGCTCACCGAGGTGGAGGGCCGTGCGCTCGAGCGCACGGCCCAGATTCGTTACGTCGAGCGTGGCCAGCCGCTCTTCAACGAGGGAGAGCCGGCCAGCGGCCTCTTCGTCCTGCTCACCGGTCGGATCAAGATCTGCCGCAGTGCGCCCGACGGCCGAAGCGTC
>CAZZAH010000728.1:0-2171 GCA_964652115.1 uncultured bacterium
GAGGAGGCGAAGCGCCTCGACCAGATCGGCCTGGTCATCGGCGATGAGGATCCGCACTGTTGTTTCCATCGCGGGCGAGCTTGGGACGCGCGGCGCCATCGGTCAATCACCCACTCTCTGCGTCTTCGCGGGTCACTCGGCGCGAAGGGCGACGATCGGCTCGACCGCGGCCGCGCGCCTCGCCGGCACATAGCTCGCCGCGGCCGCCACCAGGAGAAGCAGCGCCGGAATGGCGGCGAAGACGAGCGGATCGAACGACTCGATGCCGTGGATCTGGCTCGCGGCGAGCCGGCCCACGCCGAACGCGAGCACGAGCCCGATGACGATGCCGATCCCCGCCAGCCGACAACCGTCGAGGAGGATCATGCGGCCGACCTGACGCGCCTCGGCGCCGAGCGCGAGCCGCACCCCGATCTCGCGCGTGCGCCTCGACACGGCGTAGGCCATCACGCCGTAGATGCCGAGCGCCGCGAGCAAGGAGGCGAGCCCTCCGAAGATGCCGAGGAAGCCCGCCAGGCCGGAGTCTCGACCGTCGCGCTCCTCGATCATCTCGGAGAGCGTGGTCACGCGGTTGAGCGGCAGGTTGGGGTCGAGCTCGCGAAGCGCCGCGGTGATGGTCGGAATCGCCGCGCGCGGCGCTGCCTGCGTCCGAACGAGGAGCGCGAACTCGCCCGAGGCTTCGGCATCCTGCAGCGCGGAGACGTAGAAGAAATCGCGCGCGGACTCGGTGCGCTCGTCGTACTTCCCATCGCGCGCGATGCCGATCACGCTCAGGAGCGGTCCCGCAGCGTCGCCAAAGCGCACCTGCCGGCCGATCGGATCCGCCTCGCCGTAGAGGCGCCGCGCCAACGTCTGGTTGAGGATGACGGCGCCGGCGTTCGTGCTGTCGTCGCTCGCGGCGAAGTCTCGGCCTCGCTCGATCGGAATCCCGAGGGTGGCGAGCGCCCCGGGCCAGACGAGGGTGAAGCTCGCCTCTCCCGAAGGCTCCGTTTCGTCCTCGCGAAGGAGGCCGGTCGACCGCATGCGGCCGCTCATCGGAACGTCGCGGATGAGCGCGGCCGATTGCACGTCGGGGAGGCTGCGCATGCGCTCGAGCAGGCGATCGCCGAAGCCACGCGCGTCGCGATTCGAGTAGCCCTGGAGCGAGAGGTCGAAGCTCGCGCTCAGCATGCGCTCGCTCCTGAAGCCGAGTTCGATGGTCGACGCGCGATGGATCCCGCGAAGCGCCAAGGTCGCGGTCGTCAAGAGCGCGAGCGAGAGTGCCACCTGCGCGGTGACGAAGGCGCCTTGCAGGCGGCTCTGGCTGAAGCGCCGGCCGAGGTAGACGGCGTCGTCCTTCAGGTCGGTCACGAGGTCGACGCGCGTGGCGTGAAGCGCCGGCACGAGCCCGAAGAGAAGTCCGGTCAGCGTGCTCAGGATCACGGAGAAGGAGAAGGCGGCCGCGTCGGGCGTGAGGAGCGTCCTCACGTCGACCGGCGCGTTGAAGTGGGCGAGGCTCGCGCGAATGCCCCAGGTCGCGATCACGAAGCCGACCAGGCCGGCCACGGCCGAGAGCAGAAGGTTCTCGGTCAGAAGCTGGCGCACGAGCTGCGGCCTCGAGGCGCCGAGCGCGAGCCGGACCGCGAATTCACGCCGTCGCGCCGCGTTCCGCGAGAGAAGCAGATTGGCCACGTTCGCGCACGCGATCGCGAGCACGAGCGCGGTCACGAGCATGAGGAGCGCGAAGAGCGGACCTGCCTCGGCCGAGTTGACCGGATCGAGGCCGCCGCGGACGGGAATGAGCTGGGCGGAGATTCCGGGCTGGCTCTCGGGATTCGCTTCCGCGATGCGCGATGCGATCGTCCGCACCTCGGCCTCGGCCTCGCGGAGCTCCACACCGCTCGCGAGTCGGCCGGCCGAGCGGAAGACGCCCCAGTCGCGCGCCTCGAGCAGTGTCGCGGGATACTGATGCGAGATCGCCTGCGCATGGATCGGGAGGTAGAGGAGGGCGTTCTCCCCGAACTCGAGCCCACGGAAGCTCGCCGGCACCAGGCCAAGCAGGGTGACCTGAACGCCGTTCACGATCACACCGCTTCCGATGAGCGAGGTATCGCCACCGAGGCGTTCGCGGAAGAGGCTCTCGGTCATGACCACGCTCGGCGCGGCGCCGGGTCGATCATCCTCCGGATTGA
>CAZZAH010000729.1:0-2149 GCA_964652115.1 uncultured bacterium
TGTACAAACCGCGCAGGTAGGAGTGCGTCGGCGTCGAGTCGAGGTAGTAGTAGCACTCCTTGACGTCTTCGCCATGATTGCCTTCCGGCCCGGTCAGGCCGAAGAGCCGCTCCTTCAGAATCGGATCGCGACCATTCCAGAGCGCGAGCCCGAAGCAGAGGCGACACTCACGATCGGTGATGCCGAGCAGCCCGTCCTCTCCCCAGCGATAGGCGCGACTGCGCGCGTGATCGTGGGAGAGATAGTCCCAGCACGCGCCGCCTTCGGAGTAGTCTTCGCGCACGGTGCCCCACTGCCGCTCCGACAGGTACGGCCCCCATCGCTTCCAATTGCGTTCGCGCTGCGCGTCCTCTTCTAGACGCAGGTCTTCCTGGGTCGACAAGGTCGAGTTCGGGCGCGCGCCCGTGGCGATGGGTGACATGAGGCTCCTTCTTTCGCGAGGTTTTGGTTCATGGCGCGAGGACAGGCCTTCCACTCCTCGGGACGGACTTGCGGGCTTGCCGCGCGTCGCTCGCTGGTTGGGGCAATGCACAAAGTGAGGAGGTTGTTTCCGGAAAGTGCCGAGGAGGCCTGTCGCCCGCTTCGGGGACGGGGACCATGAGTCGGAGTCGGGGTCAGGGTCGGCGGGATCGGAGGGAGGCGGGTGAGCCGGTCGCGGGTGTTCCCTTCTTTGCGCGAAGGTCGGAGGGTTCTCCTTACACGTGGGCCGTTTTGTCGTCGAGGGGGAGAAAGAGGCGCGGATCAGATATCCGTGGGAGGGCCAGGAGCGAAAGTGCGGTTTGATTTTCCTATGCGCTGGTGCCGGCGCCCGATTGATTCCGGAATCCGCTGATGAAGACGCCGTCGTTCTGCGCCTGCAGCGCCCAGCTGAATGCGGCGGTGGGCGACGGCCCCGTCGGCAACGCGGGTAACGCGAGGTTCGGCGTCGCGATGCCCGGCCCGGATTTCGGCAGAAGGGCGACAAGAACCCCGCCGCTGGTTGCCACCCGACGAACTCCGGCGACAGGAACCCCAAGGGCCCCGCGATGAAAGCTTCATGATCTGGTGTCGCCTAAGAGCTCGCACACGGGAAAGCCCGCCGGTGTCAAAAGCGGCGGGCTTTCCGGACCAGATGCGTCACTCGCCAGAAGCTACTGAACTGACACTTGCTTCAGGCCAGCTTGAGGAGCTGGCTCGCTCCAGCTCAGGCCGCCGTCCTCCGTCTTGAAGATGCGGTTGTTTTCCCCGATCCCCCATGCGACTCGCGTGTCGTAACCAGAGATTTGCTTCAGCCTCGCGCTCGGATTGGGCTCGATCCACGACACCGAATCGAGGCTCAAGAAGACGCGATTGTCTGCCCCGATTCCCCACGCTCCGAAGGTGGTGTTGGCGGAGATCTGATTCAATCTCGCGTTTGGATTCGGGATCCACCAGCTGTTCCCAACCCTGCGTATGGGATTCCCGAAGATCATCTCGATACCCCACGCGTTGCCGGAACTGCTGATCGAGATCTGCCTCATTCGATCCCCTGGATAACCGCCTCCTCCCAGACGCCAGTGCCCGCCGCCGTCGCTCGATCGATACACCACGTTGTTGCTCCCGATACCCCAGGCATCGGTGAGGCTGCCCGTGATCTGGTAGAGCTGCGCCGCCGGGTTGGGCTCCGTCCAGCTCACGCCGTCCAAGGTCGAGAAGATCCGCGAACCAGATCCGATTCCCCATGCTCCCTGGCCGGGAGCGCGAGCGGCGATCTGACTGAGCCGTGCCGCCGGATTGGGTTCCGCCCAATTGGAACCAGTCCACTTGTAGACGCGTCCGTACGGCAGGTCCGGACCCACTCCCCACACAACCGGAGTCGAAGTGAGTGGACCTAGAGGCGGCAGATCCGTCGGTCCATCGATCGCGGACTGGGGCATGGAATCTCCGCCCCTCCCCAGGAACGAGGATTCGCTCTCGCTCGAAGCGCGGGGCGGCCCGGTCAACGATGCGGTTTCGTTTGGTCCACAGCTCCAGATGCTCAAGGCTGCAACGATCGCGAGGACCGCTAGCCCGCTCGTCCCTGCGGTCCCGATGAATCCACTGATGAGGGTTGCGGAAGTCTTCTTCATGGCCGATGCCCTTCCTTCCTTCTTGATGGTCATTGAGGTCGAATGGCGATGGAAGCCGCGCT
>CAZZAH010000730.1:0-2148 GCA_964652115.1 uncultured bacterium
GCCCAGCTCGCGCCGCCATCGGTCGAGCGATAGACGTCGCCCGAGTCCGACTCGTTCGTTCCCATGATCATCACGCCGCCGGTCTCGCAGAGGCCGAAGACCACCGGCGGCTCGGGGCCGTTCAGTTGACGCCAAGCCGCCGTGCTCGGCGCGACAACCGCGGTCAGGAGGCTGAACGCCGCGAGCGCCGCGCGTGCGGAGAGGACAGAGAAGCCGGGGATTCTGCGCATGGTTGTCTCCTTGACGTGTCTTCAGCCTTGGACGTGGTTTGCCGGAGCGATGCGCGGTGGGATGAGGATAAGGAATCGATGCGGGCGCTGTCGACCGCGCCGGGCAAACTTTTCCGAAATCCGCGGATCCTCCTGTTAGAAGTCCACGGCCAGGCGGACTAGTGTTCGTCAGCACCTTGCTGGCGTCGACCAAGAGGCGAGGCGTCCCGCCGAGGTGCTCTCGCCGAAAACCCGCGACACGCAATCCATGCCTGCCCCGCTCCGCGCTCGCGTTCCCCGAGCGTCAACGGTGCAGATACGGCGCAAGGCTCAGTCGTGCGCCGGTCTCCACACATGTCGAAAGGGATATTCATGCGAAGGTCAATGATCGCTCTCGCTCTCGCCGTGCTGCTTGGCCCGCAGCTCGCGAACGCCACGCCTCCCGTCCTGCTGAATCGGACGGACTACGCCACCGGAGCAGCGCCTTGGTCGGTCGCGACCGGCGACCTGAACGGCGATGGTCAGGCCGATCTGCTGGTCACGAACTATGGCGCGAACACCGTGTCGGTCCTGATCGGGAACGGCACCGGCAGCTTCGCGCCGCCCGTCGACTACAACACCGGCCTCAATCCGGTGTCGGTCGCCATCGACTATCTAAACCTGGATAGCTGGCCCGACTTCGTGGTGTGTAACTGGAGCTCGTCCACCTTCTCCGTCTTCCTCGGAACGGGTGGAGGTAGCTTCGCACCGAGTGTCGATTACTCCACCTCGGCATCGCGTCCGATCTCGGGCCATCTCGCGGATTTGAACGGCGACGGCAAGGTCGACTTCGTGCTGGCGCTTCGAAACAACGGACTCCTCGAGGTGCGGCTCGGCAATGGAAACGGGACCTTCGGTGCGGGGACGACCTACTCGACCGGCGCCGGAACCTTCCCGTACTCGATCGCTCTGGCCGACGTGAACTCCGACTTCATCCTCGATGTGGCGGTCGGAACCGATGTCGCGGCGACCACGGTCGGTGTGATGCTCGGGAACGGCGCAGGAGCCTTCGGTGCCGCCACGCCTTTCACGGTCGGAACGCAACCCTCGGCCGTCGCGCTCGGCGATCTGAACGGCGATGGCAACGCCGACCTCGCATCGGTCGGACAGTCGGCCGGAACGGTGTCGTTGCTTCTCGGTAACGGCGCCGGCAGCTTCGGCCCGAAGACCGACTTCGTGGTGGGCACCGCGCCCTTCTCGGTCGAGATCGGTGACCTGAACCTCGATGGACTGCGTGATCTCGCGGTGTCGAACATCACCTCGAACACGCTGTCCGTCTTGCGCGGCAACGGATCGGGCGGTTTCGATCCCAAGGTCGACTTCGCGCTCGGAGCTGGGCCGCGGTTGGTCACGCTCGGTGACTTCAACGGCGACGGGAAGGGAGATGTCGCGGTGCCGAGCGCCAACACCGCGGTGGTGTGCGTGCTGCTGAACGCGACGCCCTTGCCCGAGAACTTCTGCCCCGGGAATGTCGTCGCCAACGGGGACTTCACCGACGGATTGATTCCCGGTTCGATGCCCCCCGGTGCAGTGAACAGCTGGAGCATGCTGACGCAGACGCCGCAGGTCGTGACCGACGGTTGTACGCAGCCGGGCGCGATCCAGATGTGGGGCAATCAGGTCGTGGGCGAGTCGATTCAGCAACAGCTCCCCGGCTTAGGCTTCGTCGCCGGGAAGACCTATCGAGTGACGGTCTGCTATCGCTGGCTCGACAACAATCCCATCCTGCCGCAGTACGTCCGCTTCCGCTTGGCCGCGGCGAGCAGCGCGCCGAATAACTACCCGCCTCCCGCCGGGTATCCGGTGATCGGCATCACGCCCAACACCTCGTCGACCAACTGGACGACCTACACCTTCCCCGACTGGACACCGACCGCCAACGCCTACTGGATCACGGTCA
>CAZZAH010000731.1:0-2145 GCA_964652115.1 uncultured bacterium
GCGCCAAGCGCGTGACGATCAACAAGGACAACACGACGATCATCGACGGCAGCGGCAAGAAGCCCGACATCGAGGGCCGCATCAAGCAGATCCGCGCCCAGATCGAGGAGACCACCTCGGACTACGATCGCGAGAAGCTCCAGGAGCGCCTCGCGAAGCTGGTGGGCGGCGTGGCGGTGATCAACGTCGGTGCCGCGACCGAAGCCGAGATGAAGGAGAAGAAGGCCCGCGTCGAGGACGCCCTTCACGCCACCCGCGCCGCGGTGGAAGAGGGCATCGTCCCGGGCGGCGGCGTCGCTCTGCTCCGCATCCTTCCGGCGCTCGAGAAGATGGCGCTCGAGGGCGATGAGGCGATCGGCGTCGCGATCATTCGCCGCGCGATCGAGGAGCCGATCCGCACGCTGGCGAACAATGCCGGCATGGAAGGTTCGGTCATCGTCGCCGAGATCAAGAAGGCGACGAAGAAGAGCATGGGCTACAACGTCGACACCGGCGAGATGGTCGACATGTATGAGGCCGGCATCATCGATCCGACGAAGGTGACGCGCACCGCGCTGCAGAACGCTTCGTCGGTCGCGGGACTCATGCTGACGACCGAGGCGCTGATCGCCGAGATTCCTGAGAAGGAGAAGGCTCAGGCGGCTCCGGGCGGCGGCGGCGGTGACTTCGGCGGGATGTACTAGTCCAAGAGAGTTCGAAACGGCTTCGGTTGATCCTCGTGGTTGACTGACGCCCAGCGCATCCCCGGCGTCGGTTCCGACTGACGCCGGGGAAAGCTTTTTGTGGTTGGCGCCGTCGTCCCTCGCCGCCTTTGGCTGGGGTAAGATGGCGCCGAAGGGTCCAACCAGAGTCGAGGTCTTCAGCAGGAAGGAGCCTCTCCATCGCGCAGAGCTTTGAACGTGGGAAGAAGGGGCCGAGCCGCGCGCTCCTGATCGGATTCACCCCCAGCGACAAGGCTGACGACACCTTGGATGAGCTCGAGCTCCTGGCGGGGACCGCGGGCATCACCCCCACCGGGCGATTGCATCAGCGTCGCTCCTCCGTCCATCCGGGGAATTTCCTGAGCAAGGGAAAGATCGAGGAGGCGAAGACGCTCCTCGCGGACGCCGAGGCCGATCTCTGCCTCTCGGACGAGGATCTGAGCCCGGCGCAGGTGCGGAATCTCGAGGAAGCGCTCAAGGTCCGCGTCATCGATCGCAGCGAGCTGATCCTCGACATCTTCGCCCAGCGGGCGCAGACCCGCGAGGCGCAGCTCCAGGTGGAGCTGGCGCAGCTGCATTACATGCTGCCTCGCCTCACCGGCATGTGGGGGCATCTCTCGCGGACCGGCGGCGGCATCGGCACGCGCGGCCCCGGGGAAACGCAGCTCGAGGTCGACCGGCGGAAGGTTCGGCAGAAGATCAGGCTTCTGGAGGAGCGACTCGAGCGGGTCGAGGTGGAACGGCAAACGCAGTCTCGCGGACGCGTCGCGGCGTTTCGCCTGGCGCTGGTCGGCTATACCAACGCGGGAAAGTCGACCCTCTTCAACTCCCTCACCGGCGCGGGCGTGTTGGCCGAGGACAAGCTCTTCGCGACGCTCGACACCACGACGCGGAGGGTTCACCTGGGCGGTGAGCTCGAGGTGCTTCTCTCCGACACCGTCGGCTTCATTCGAAAGCTCCCGCACCACCTGATCGCCTCGTTTCGCGCGACGTTGCGCGAGGTCGAGAACGCGGATCTGATCGTGCACGTGGTCGACGCAAGCCATCCCGCCTTCGCCAAGCAGATCCAAGCGGTGGAGGAGGTGCTCGAGGGATTGCTCACGACCGCGATTCCGCGGCTCCTGGTGCTGAACAAGTCTGATCTCTTCGCGGACGAAACGCGGAGCCTGGAGCTCGGGCTGCGCTATCCCAACGGTGTCCAGGTTTCGGCCTTGAGCAAGGAGAGCCTCAAGCTGCTTCGCGCTCGCATGCTCGAGATCATCCGCGAGCTTCGCACGCTCGTGCGGGTCGAGTGTCCCGCGACTCGACTTCCTGAGCTTCGTCAACTGACGCCGCGCGCCGAAAGGCGTAGCGAGCAGTACCTCGATGGCCGAGTTTGGACGGAGCTCTTCTGCGATCGTACGGAGCTGGTCCGCCTGCGCCGCGCCGGCTTCCGGGTGGAGAT
>CAZZAH010000732.1:0-2140 GCA_964652115.1 uncultured bacterium
CGGGAGAGAAGCACAAGCATCGCTGGACCGAGAGCATGCGTGACAAAGAAGCCTACGTGCCGGACGACATCACAGCACCGGTTACCCAGCCCTGCGATGCTTGGGAGCAGTTTTGCCTCGAGGCAAGGATTGATCATCAAGGCATCCTGAACCAGCCGCCGCCTATCCAGGGGAGCTTCCTATGAGCCTTGAGTCCGACATCGCCGTGGGCCTCGGCGAGCTCTTCGAATGCCAGCCGGTCAACGGCCGAACTCGCATTCGGACTCCCTTCCTCTATCCGGATGGGGACGTGACCGATGTCTTCTATGAAGAGAAGGCAGGCGTCCCCACCTTCACTGACTTGGGCGAGACATTGCGTTGGCTGCGCGGCCAGAGCCTCTCGACTCGGAGATCGCCGCGGCAGAACAAGCTGATCGAGGATGTGTGCGTGAACCACGGCCTCGAATTGTTTCGCGGGATGCTCCTCACCCGGCCCCGCGCGGGCGAAAGTACAGCGAGCGCGGTGGTGCGAGCCGCCCAGGGTGCCCTTCGCGTCGCGGATGTCTGGTTCACCCTCAGGACGCGCTCGGTCGAGTCAGTGTCCGAGGAGGTCGAGCTCTTTCTGACCGAGCGTCAGATTCCATTCGATCGAGGGACCACGCTCGCAGGCCGATCGGGCCGGGCTTGGAAGGTCGACTTCCACACGCGAGCGCCTCACCGAAGCTCGCTCGTCTATCTGCTGAGCAGTGGAAATCGAGCATCCGCTCGCGCCATAGCCGAGCACGTTTTGGCCGCGTGGTATGACCTGAGCGCGCTGAAGCTGTCGACGGAAGGGATGCAATTCGTTTCGCTGTTCGACGACACGATGGACGTCTGGTCCGCCGAGGACTTCAACCTCGTCGATGGGCTCTCGACGATCTGCCGGTGGTCGCGGCCAGATGAGGTTGCGGATGTTCTCGTGGCCTAGACGTAAGCAGACCCGCGGCTTCCAGGATGTCGGGGAACTGCCGCCCGAGGTCGCGATCCGTGAAGAAGACACGACTCAAGCGATCCGCTCGTAGAGCACCGCCTGTTCGACTTCTTCAGGACTGAGCTCGTCGTCGTCCGCGATGTCCCCCACCGACTCGCCGGCGTCGTTCCGTTCGGCGATGACGCTCGTCGAGATGCCCTGGCTGCGCACGATGGGCCGACCAAACGCGAGTCCTGGATCAATGACGATCGGGCACTTGCCGACGTCCGCGACAGCGGTAAGGAACGGGAACAGCCGAACGGGAAACGTGGCCTCGTCCCATTCCACGCGATGCAAGTGCTCAAGGAAGAACCTTCGCAGCGCCAGTTGTCCCGACTTCGACAGGTTGATCAGATTCCAAAACGAAAGGGCCAGGGGCCTTCGCTCCGGCGGATGGATCAGGGGCTTCGATTGGCGAACCCCACTAGCCGCGGCATATGGGCGACCGACGGTCCAAGACCGAAGGGTGGCGACTGGGAGTTTGACGTAGCGCGCGGCTTCGGAAATCCCGTACGCGGGCTGGTCGCGAAGATCGATGGTGTCGGTCTGCCTCCTGCTCTTGGTCGACATGGCGCAATGCCATTTTGATTCCGCGATCGGTGCCAGGCGGAAAATGCCGGGGGCCTGAGCCGAAGCGTCGGGACTTGCCGCTATCCCCCGACGTTTTGTTTCAACGCGAAGCGGGGAGTGCCGATCGCTCCGCACTCCCCGCCCGCATCTATCGCACACGGTCGCGACGCCTCGCTGCGCCGCTACCGCAGCAACCGACTCACCTGAGGATCATGACCCGTCGTGTCGAGCTGAACTCGGCCGTCGAGAAGCGCGCGAAGTAGACGCCGCCGGCGAGACCCTGCGCGTTCCACGAAACCTCATGGACGCCGGCCGGCTGCGCACCATCGACGAGGCGAGCGACGAGCCTTCCGCGCACGTCGTAGACCGCCAGATCCACCTTCGCCTGCGTGGGCAAGGCAAACCGGAAGGTGGTCGAGACCCGGAGTGGGTTCGGCTCATTCGCGAATGCATAAGCACGCGGAAGCTCGGCGACCGCCGGGACGTCGGTCGGGTTGCCGATGTGGAAGATCCCTGATGCGGGTTGGCTTCCGTTGTACGCGCTGTCGACCGCACGCAACGTCCACCGGTACTGGCCGCTGG
>CAZZAH010000733.1:0-2138 GCA_964652115.1 uncultured bacterium
ATCCCTGCACGATGATGTACTGCACGTCGTCGTTCTCGAGCAGCGCATCGACCTGCAGTTGAAGCTGCCCCGCATCGGGCAAGAGCGTGGCCGCTCGCGCGTCGGCCAGGAGGACCTGCGTGAGGGCGACGCCTCGCTTCTCGAACTCGCGGTGGATCGTGTCCCTCACCTGCGCCCAGAGAAGCAGTGCGAGACAGACGCACGACGCCACCAAGGAGATGCCGTACGCCGCGAGGAAGCGGCCGCGAAGGCTGCGAGGAAGGACTCTTCCCGAAATCGTCACGGCTCTCTCCCGGGGACAGGGCGGCGGCCGAAGGTCGGCCGAGGTCGGAGCGCAGTTGAAAGGAGCGTGCCGTCGGCCTGAGCTCGAGGCGAGCCCGCGCCGGCGCGCGTTTCCGCGCATTTTCCTTCGGCTGCGCGGGCACCGGACGCTGCAAGTTGCGCGAATCGACGCCGCGTTGCTGCAGCTTGCAAAGGCGGCTCCAGGCCGGCGGGTCCGATGCATCGTGCGCAAGAGCCCGGTGAGAGCAAAGGCACCCACCGGAAACGATCGAATCCGGCCGATTCCCCGCGCGACGGACGGCACGAACTGGAGCCGTGACCTGGCAGCCGGTGGAGGTGGCCTTCGGTCCAACCGCCGCGGTCGACCGCGAAGGGTGGGGACGGATCAAATCGCGCTACCTACGCTGAGGGCTGTCGCGCGCGACTGCTCGCGAACGAACGCTCGAGACGTTCGGATCTGATGCGAGCGAACACGCCACGCACCCCGATCGCCGATGGGCCAACACCGCGAGTGTAAAAGTTCGATTGCTGCGCATGACGTTACCGACTTCGATCCCTTTCCATCACGAATGGCACGCGCGATGCTTCCTCGCCGCCACCCTTGGGGCCACAACTCAAACAAGGAGGATAAGGATGCGAGGAAGAATCGGAATGTCGATCGCTCTGGCGTTGGTCGGGCTCGCGGGAGTTTCGAGCGCGAAGGCCTGCGATGTGGTGAGCGCGAGCGCGAGCTGCCTGTATCAGCCGGGCTGTGGAAGCAACGGCATCCACGTGACCTGGACCACGTCCGGCTGCACCGACAATGACAGGTTCAGGATCGAGATCAATTGCGGCGGTACCTGGAGCACGATCGCCACCAACGTCGCGTCGCCCTGGGCCGCCTGCGTGGCCGACCTGCCGGCGGGAGGCTTCAGCGGGTGTCGTTACCGTGTTACCGACATGAACGGAGGCGCCAGCGCGACCACGAGTCCGGTCGTCTGTAATTAGCCACGACGCGCCCTTCACCATGCGCATGGACTGCGGCGCGGACGGTTACACATCGTCCGCGCCGTGTCGCTCAGACGTTGACTCAGCGCTCGATGCCGAGGGTGATCCGGTATCCGCGATCGGTAACCTCCCCGTAGCTCCCCTCAACCTCGAAACTCGACTTGTCGACCGGGTTGATCCCGAAAACGCAAGTCAGGTCAGCGAAGAACCGGTTGACGCCGGAGCGCACTCCGATTCGGCCGCCGATCGCGAGGGACACGACGCCATCCCTTAGGAACTCATCCGCGTGGTTGACCACCAAGTACTCGCGATTGCCCGATCGGTCGGTATCCACCTCGCGACCGCCGAGGAGGAGAGCACCTTCGACTCCCGCATGAAGCGAAGGCATCACGCGCCCCGAGCCGATCGGCACGCGCAATCGGATCGGCAGGCGAAGGTAGTCGAGCTCAAGCCGTCGCTCGAATCCATTCGGGTAGCGGTACTCCCCGTCGGTGGCGAAGTGACTGAACTTCGACTGGGCTCGTCGCTCGTATACCAGCCCTGTTTCGATCACGCGGTGCGGTGACGCTTTGAAACTGGCCCCGACCCCCACGCTTCCGGTCCATGGAGTCGAGGGCAGCCGATCATCTTCCACGTGGGTCGGGCAGAGACCGGCCGCAAGCCATCCGTTCACCTGACCCGAAGCGAGCGCCGTGCCGCTGTCAGAGCTCAGCGAGCCGATGAGAAGAGTACCGACCAGGACGCGAAGGGCAGCGCGCATCGTTCGTTCTTCCCCTGTTTTCTCGGGGCTACTTGATGAGCACGAGCTTGCGGACCGTCCGCTCCTCGCCATCGTTGAAGCTCAGGTAGTAGATGCCGGCCGGCAGCTG
>CAZZAH010000734.1:0-2134 GCA_964652115.1 uncultured bacterium
CCGCCTCGGAGATCAGCGGCCAAGGGATCGTGCTCGAGGATCCGGATGAGTACGCGGAGTTTCAAGCTGCGCGCGGCACCTACCACGATGACCGCGCCGACTACGTCACCAACGAGCCGACCGTGGTCGAGAATGCGTTCGGTGTGCTGATGTGCGCGCTCTTCGCCGCGCGAGGAGTCGCGCCCGCGGATGTGGTCGGTCCAGCCATGACCGTAGAGGGTCCGCGCCTGGTGGCACTGCCGAATCCGAGGCGCGGGGAGACGCTGCTCCGCTTCTCCGGCCGCGAGCTCTCCACGTCGGAGGTGACGATCGTCGATGTCGCCGGACGCCGCGTCCAAAGCCTCTCGCTTTCGCGAGAAGCGGCGGGAAACTTCCGCGGAAGTTGGAACGGCCGTGACGCACGCGGCGAGATCGTCCCGCCCGGCATCTACTGGGCGATCGCCGGAGGGGCGCCGACGCGCATCGTGTGCATCCGCTAATCCGACCCGGTCAGCGAACGATAGTCGTGCTTAGTCCCATCGCGGTCTCGATCGCGCTCACCTTCCTCTTCGGGTGCGCCGGTTCGGGAATGCTGACCGCTCCCGCGTGGGAGAGAAGCGCGTCACGACCGATGCGAGTGACGACCGAGCACGCGGTAGATGCCTTCGCGCCGGTCGTGATGCAGGAGAGCCGCTGCGGGAATCCGGCGCTTGATCTTCCGCTCGGCCTCGATGCGGATGGCTCGGGCCGCCTCGATGATGACTTCGCTCGGCTGAGCGCGAGCTCTGCGACGGTCGCGGTTTACTACGCGCAAGCACGCGAGGATCACGAGCGCATCTACCTCTTCTACGCCTTCTACTATGCGGCGGACCTCGCCTTCACCGACTCGCCTTGCGTCGATCACCTCGGTGACCTCGAGGGCGCGCTCGTGGTCGTCGGCAAGGCGAGCGGCGCGGTCGAAGAGGTGGTGACCGAAGCGCACGGACGCTTCTATCTCTTCACCGCGCGGAGGAGGGAACGCCTTCCGCGCGGCTATTCGGGCGACGTGGCGCTGACACGCGAGGGTCGACCGATCCTCTTCGCGGAGGGAGGCGGCCATGGCATCTACGCCTTCGCGGACGGACGCTGGTCACCGGCCGGCGGCGAGGACTATCCCGAGGGCACCGCGCGGGTTTCCGCTTCGCGGCTGACTGCCCTTCTCCCAAGCGAGGAGGACCGCTTGCCACCCTGGGTCATCGCGGAGCGCAGCGTTCCCGTGGTCGTCCGATCGATGGACTCGCTCGAGCGGTTCACCGCCGGCACCGGCTGGCTGCGCGACCTGCCGCGTGACGCGCGACATCCGCGCTTCTGGTTCGGCCGAAGGCTCGGACAGGCATGGGATGCGGGTGCGATCCTCGATCGACCGCGCATGCTCCTTCGTTCGCTTGCCTCGCGTCCGCGGCCTTGATAGATCTCGCGCTTCACAGAGGAGGAGACCAATGCCGACGTTCATTCCGAAGCCGACGCGCATCGAAGCGGCCGGCAACAAGCCGAAGCTGATCGACGAGTACGTGGGACGCGTGAACACGCGCACCGAGGGGGTGAGCGTCGCGCACATGCGGAGCCCAGGTGGATGGATCGAGCCCGCGCAAACGCCCGAGTTCGATGAGTACACGATCGTCCTTCTCGGTCGTGTCGAGGTCGTGCATGATGCCGGCGTGCTCTCGATCTCCGCGGGAGAAGCGGTGCTGACCTCGAAGGGCGAGCGCGTGCAGTACCGCACGCCGGATGCCGAAGGGGCGGAGTACATCGCGATCTGCCTGCCGGCCTTCGCGCCGACACTGGTCCACAGGGAAGAAAGTTGACCAGTCAGGTTCAGCGATACTGAAGAAAGCTCGCCATGGGAAAAGTTCGATTGAATCGCGCGCAGGGCTAGACGTACCGTTAGCGCCTCGCACGGTTTTGGGGCCTAACCGCGGGAAGGAACCCGGAGGTCCCCAATGCATCCCCCTCGACTTGCCCGCTTTCGCTTCGCGTTTTCCCCAGTACGCATCGCTTGCTCTCTCGCTCTATTGCTCAGCATCGACGGCCTCACGCGCGCGGACGCGAGTGAAGCGCTCGTCCCCCGACAGTCGACCCTCGCGATCACGAACCCGATCCTCTTCGTCACGCAGGT
>CAZZAH010000735.1:0-2126 GCA_964652115.1 uncultured bacterium
GCGTACCAGATACGTGACGTTCTGGCCTGCTCATTGGTTGGCCATCGCCTTTGGACCGAAGCGGCACAATCAGTTGACAGGTTCCTGAAGCTGACCGCCATCGAGATTATTCACGACAGCGCCAGCCGCGCGCTATGGCTTCGCGCCCGCATCGCCCAAAGCAGCCTTTCTCGCCATGGCTTTACTCAGGCGCAGGTTACCGCGGGCGGATTTGGAGCTGGCTGGCAGGCGGTGCGTCTGCGCACCGCACGGCCAAGTAGTACGATTCTCTGGGAGCAGACCAACGCGGTGACATATACGCATCGGCCGGCCGACAGCTTGGAGGCGCTTGCCGCAAGTGCCCGCCGCGTCTTTTACCGTTCTCTCACGACCTCCGAGCCATTTCGCAACTACTACGTATATGTACCCCCAACCGGATACGCGAAGCACGATCAGTTGGCAGCTCGCTACATCTTGCTCTTCTTCCTCGGCTCCGTTACCCGCTATCACCCGCACAACTTCGAGAGCTACCTCAACGGCCCATACGGCCCGTTCTTGGCTGAGTTCTTGGCCTCCGAGCCGAGCCAGATGCTCTTCGAGCTGGCGTGCCTCTTTCTCAAGCGCGAGATCGTGACCGTTGGACTGACCTAAACCGGCGCGCATTGCGTCCACACCCTACGTCGTGTCGACTGCGAGGCCTACAGGCAATGTTGAACGCTCGTGTTCATGACGCGACGATGTCCTTCAATACCCATACGGCGACGGCAACTGCTCATCCAGCACCGACGGCGGGCTCTTCACGAGCGGGTCGTACCGATCGGCCTGATCCATCGCCCAACTGATCCACTGATCCATCTCGCTGCCGGGGTCGATCCTTCCATGCTTCTTGAGGCCGAGGCCGCGGACGGTCTCCACATAGGCCCGTATCTCCTGGGCTTTGTGCCATGACGCGACCTCGCGATCGAGCCGTGCCAGGCGTTCCTTCTCCTTCTCCTGGGCGATGAACAGCTCCTTGCGCCGGCGCTCGCGGTCTTTCTGCTCACGGTCGCGCCGCTCGTGGTCAAGGCGTTCGGCACGGACGGCAACAGCCACCTTGACGACGCCTGCCAGGAATGAGTTCAAACCCTTCTCCAGCGGACGCTTGGCGCTGTCCGACCACCGCCGGCGCATGCCATTCCACAGGTTGGCGTTCACATGCAGAGCCAGCGTGCCCGATGGCGAGTGGTCATACTCCTGCCGCGGCTTCCAGTGGTACTTATCGAAGTCCTTCTTCTGCTGAGGCGTCATCGGTCTGGGCGCTTTGTCCAGGTCCTCGCAGAGGAAGAACGTGATGGGCTCATCGGCGACGACAACCTTCAGTTCGCGCCGGTCGTCGTTCCCGATCGTGACGACGTAGCCACGGGTAGCGGACGCCTTGAACAGCGAGTCCATGATGCGCATGGCGCGGTCGAGTTGCTGCGGTGAAACGGTGACAGGCAAGCACGTGGGATCGGCAACATGCACGAGGCCGTCCGCGCCCGGCTTCGCCTTGCCGAGGAGTTTGAGGGAGCGGGCGACCGCCGGATGCGGATCCGTGAGCACGTCGGGGACGGTCACCTCATTTGCTTCGAGTTCCTCTGCGTCGATGATCTCCGTCGCCTTTTCGAGCTGCTCGGGGTCGGGTGCGACCTTCCGGTAGGTGTTGATCGTCACCTCGAGTTTGGTATCCGCTGGCGGCGGTGGCAACGGGATCTGTTCGACCGGCTTGCCGTGCTGCTTCTTGGCCCAATAGCCCAGGCCCGGGATCGGAACCTCGAGGCGCCGGCACATCTTGGCCAGCCCCACGTCGGAGATGCCGTACTCCTTGGCGACCACCGACACGGGCTGCGCCCAGACCTTCTCGTACAGTTCATCACGGGATAGCTTGATGTTGGAAAAGGACATGTCCAGATCCTCGGCAGGTGGCGATAGCCGTGGGAACCGACCCAAACGGCCTCGGGGAATGGTTTGCGTCCCAGAATCCCCGCGTTTGGCTGCCGCCAGGGCTTTCTGGCCTCTCGCTAGTCAAGCGGACTTGACTAGTGGTCGATACTAGTCAAGACTTCTTGACTAGCAGATCCCGCTAGGAAAGGAAAGTTGCCTAGCCATGCCACGCACGACAGGGACAT
>CAZZAH010000736.1:0-2121 GCA_964652115.1 uncultured bacterium
GCTCGACGCTCAACCGTCATCTTCACGGAGAGCGGATCGTCATCGTCTCGAACCGGGAGCCCTATGTGCATGAGCGGCGAGCCGACGGCTCGATCGGCGTGATGCATCCCGCCAGCGGTCTCGTCACGGCGCTGGAACCGGTGATGCGCGCCTGCTCCGGAACGTGGATCGCGCACGGCAGCGGTTCGGCGGATCGGGAAGCGGCCGATTCGCGCGGCCGCGTGGCGGTGCCCCCGGGCGAGGAGTCATACGTCCTGCGTAGGGTCTGGCTTCCGTCGAACGAGGAGCAGGGGTACTACTACGGACTGGCCAACGAGGGCATCTGGCCGCTCTGCCATCTCGCCCACGTGCGCCCGATCTTTCGCGCGGAAGATTGGAAGCACTACCGGGCGGTGAATCAGAAGTTCGCCGACGCGGTCTGCGCGGAGGTCGACACCGAGGACCCGATCGTTCTCGTCCAGGATTACCATCTGGCGCTCGTGCCGCGCCTCATCCGTCGTCGCCTGCCGAAGGCGACCATCCTTGTGTTCTGGCATATTCCATGGCCGAACGCCGAACGCATCGGTGTCTGTCCTTGGCGTGGCGAGCTGATCGACGGCATGCTCGGCGCCAGCATCCTCGGGTTTCACACCCAGGCGCACTGTAACAACTTCGTCGAATCGGTCGATCGCTACCTCGAGGCCAGGATCGATCGCGAGCGCGGGGCGGTCGTGCGTCGTGGCAAGAGCACTCGAATATCTCCCTATCCGATCTCGATCGAGTGGCCCTCGCGCTGGATCGAGAATGCCCTATCGGTGACGGAGGCGAGGGCGGCGGTTCGAGCCGAGCTAGGTCTTCCTCCGGACGCGCTCCTCGGCGTAGGTGTCGACCGCCTCGATTACACAAAGGGGATCGAGGAGAGGCTCCTCGCGGTCGAGCGGATGCTGGAGCGCTTTCCCCGCCACGTCGGTCGCTTCACCTTCGTCCAGCTCGCAGCCCCGAGCCGCTCCGCCATCCCGAGCTATCAGCAGCTCGACCACGCGGTGGAGGAGGTGGCGGAGCGGATCAATGCGCGCTTCGGCCGTGAAGGCTACCAACCGATCCGCCTCCTGCGCGCGCATCACGAGCCGCCGCGGGTCTTTCAGTTCTATCGTGCGGCCGACCTCTGCTATGTCTCGAGCCTGCACGACGGCATGAACCTGGTGGCGAAGGAATTCGTCGCGGCGCGCGATGACGAGCAGGGAGTCCTGATCCTGAGCCAGTTCACCGGCGCGGCCAGCGAGCTGGTCGAGGCTCTGATCGTGAATCCCTATGACATGGAAGAGGCGAGCGGCGCGCTGGCCCATGGGCTCGAGATGGCCTCCGAGGAGCAGCGCGATCGGATGCGTTCGATGCGCCTCATGCTGGCCGAGTTCAACGTCTATCGATGGGCGGGTCGCATGCTCGTGGACGCGGCTCAGCTGCGGAAGAAGGACCGCCTGTTCGATCGATGGACGCCGAAGATGTTCGGGTCCGCCGAGACGGCCGAATGAGGCATATCCTCGCCGCGAGCAATCTTGAAACCCTTCGGGCCTTCGCCTGGTCGCGCACGCTCGTGGCGTTCGACTTTGACGGGACCTTGGCTCCGGTCGTCTCCGATCCCGAGCTCGCGGCGCTCCGATCCTCCACCCGGCGGGCTCTCGCATCCTTGATCGAGCTCTACCCATGCGCGGTGCTTTCCGGGCGCGCGCGCGCGGATGTTCGCGGACGGCTGTCCGGCCTTTCGTTTCGATCGGTGGTCGGCAATCATGGCGCCGAGCCATGGGGTGCCACGCGCGAGGCGGCGCGCAAGGTGAAGCGATGGGTGCCGGCGCTGGCGGCGCGCCTGGAGAAGTTTCGCGGGGTCAAGATCGAGGAGAAGACCTACTCGATCGCCATCCACTACCGCCAGTGCCGGACGAAGCGTTCCGCCTTGGCGGAAATCGAAGCGGTGGTCGAGACGTTGGCAGACGTCCGTGTCATGGGCGGGAAGCAGGTGATCAACCTCCTGCATGCGCAGGCTCCGCACAAGGGGCTCGCCCTCGAGCGAGAGCGGAGTATAGTTTGCGGCTATACCGAGATCTACATCGGCGACGACGAGACCGACGAGGATGTCTTCGCCCT
>CAZZAH010000737.1:0-2111 GCA_964652115.1 uncultured bacterium
TGCTCGCGACCTTCGGCGATCGATGCTTCACCTTGACCGACGTGCCGGACGCCGACGCGATCACGGCGCCGCGCCTGCAGCTCTTCCCGAATCCATCGCGGGAGCAGTCGGTGCTTCGCTTTGATCTCCCCGCGGCTGCACGCGCCGAGATTACGATCCTGGATGTGGCGGGTCGCGTCGTTCGTCGCTGGTCGGGTGTCTCCGCGGTCGCGGGATCGAACCTCCTCTCCTTCGATGGACGCGACGACGGCGGTCGCCGCCTCGCCGCAGGCTGGTACCTGGCGCGCCTCGCGATTCCCGGCCGCGTCCTGACGCAGCCTTTGGTGCGAATCGAGTAGCTAGGCGCGCGCGAATACGGGCTCCAAAGCGGGCCCTGAAAGCGGCCTTGACCGCGCGACGAAGGACGTTCAACCTCTTTGTCGTCTCTTCGACGCCGCCCGGATTCGCCGCCGAAACCTCGCTTGGGAGGATGCCAGCAATGAAGCCAGAGACTCGGTCTCCGATTGGACTTGAGCTCGCCTCCACGTTTCTCGCGCTCCTCGTCTTTGCTCTCCTGGTTGCTTGCTCCACGCCTGCAAGCGCGTCGATCTCCGGCCTGCACTTCGGGCAGGAAGAGGTCATCGACACCGGGGTCGGCGATCCTTCGCTGGGTACCGGACCGGCCGTGCTTCATCCCATCCGGTGGGGCTCGGCCAGTGACAGCCTCTGGTACGCCGCGTTCGTGAAGGGCGACGACATCTACGTCGCGGTTCGCGGTCCCTCGGGCTGGCACCCACCGATGCGCGTGACCGACGATCCCGCCGCGTCGCGTGCCCCGACGCTCGGAGAGTTCGACGACGGATTGTGCGTGGTGTGGGAAGACGAGCGGTCCGGTCATCCCGAAGTGTGGACGCGGAGCTGGAACGGCTCTGCTTGGTCGCCCGAGCAGTGCCTCTCGCTCGACGGGACCGTGTCGCGCTCTCCTTCGTTTGACTCGGACGGAACGTACGGCATCGTCGCATGGCAGGACGACCTCTCCGGCGGATCGACTCGAGTGAAGGCCCGACGCTGGGCTGTTGGAGCATGGTCGTCGACGGTGGACGTTTCGTTCAACGCGGCGGATGCGTTCGAGCCAGCGGTTTCGGCGGGCCAGGATGGACGAGCGGCGGTCGTATGGACCGACCGTCGACACGGCGCCACCGAAATCTATGGGTGCGAGGTGACCGGCATGTCGGAGGTCGGGCCCGATCTTCGGTTGACCAACCTCGCTGGCGATTGCCGTCACGCATCGATTTCCGACCAACCATGCTGCGGCGATGTGAACTATCCGCAACGCGTGGTCGCCTTCGAGAACGACGCCACCGGTCACTCCGAGATCTATGGCGTGTGCTACTGGGAATCGGAGGCCAGCTCGGTCGTGCCGATCTCCTCGTTGGACAGCATCGCTTCGCGGTCGCCTCGCGCGCGAGGTCGCACCTTCTTCGACGGCGAGATCCCGGGCGGCCCGACGCCGCAGTACTCGGTGGCGTGGGACGACGTGTCGCCGTCCGGTTCGCTGACCGTCCGCGTCGCTCAATGCACTCCGTGCGAGTTTGTCGCCGGAAGCGAGCTGATGACCCTCAACGCGACCGAGGGCGTCCAGGTCGGCGCGGCGAGCGCGCAATTCGAGGAGGAGCCGAGCTCGCGCGTCCTGGTCGTGTGGCGCGAGGAACGCAATGGTCAGCTGCTGTTGCTCGCGCGTGAAGGCACGAGTCCCGGATGCTACTCCCCGGAAGTGACCGCGCCGCGAGCCCTCCTGCTCACGCCGGGAGGAACGCGCCCGAATCGCGTCACCTATCTTGACGCTTGCAGCGGGGCACCGGCTCCGGCGGCGCAAGTCCAGCTTCTGATGACTCCTCCGCTCCAACATTCGCTGACGTGGGATCCGTCCTTCCCCCAACCGCCGCTGACGCTGACGACGAGCGCGCAAGGAAACGCCGACTTCAATCTGCATGGCGGAGGTTGCTCGCAGGGCGGCTCCGCGACGCTGAAGCTTGCCGGCCTCACGGTCTGGGCATGGAACGGCGCCAAGTCACCGGACATCGACGGCGACTGCGCGGTGCGTGACGATGACCTCGCCTACGTGCAATCAC
>CAZZAH010000738.1:0-2110 GCA_964652115.1 uncultured bacterium
TTCGTCCGGATTGGACGGTACGGTTGGCTCCATGACAGAGCACTAGACCGTATTCGTTGGTCGCCGCACAAGAACGAGCTGTCTATACCTCGATCGGCGCGAGTCGTCGTTCAGCCAGCGGATCGAAGCGCCGGCCCGGGGCCGGCATCTTCCGCAAGCGAAGCTGAATCCAGTTCGGATGCGGACGCGAGAAGGGCCGCTGCGCGCGCCGCGTGTAGAACGCCAGGCGCGTCGCAATCTTCTGCACGATGTTGCGCCCCGAAGGCGGACGAAGCGGCTCCTTGCAATGGATGCACGGCTCCTCTTGATCGTAGGTGCCGTAAGGATTCCCCGCGAAGTCCATCAGCGCGGTCGCGAGCCAGTTGTTGGTCGAGCGATTGACGCCGGAGTAGCGCGTGGCGGTGAGGCGGCATTGCGGAAAGAGGCTCGAGAGCCGCCTCTCGTCGAAGCGATTGACGTGACCCCAGGGCGGGTTCTTCTTGCCGCAGCTCACGCAGGTGCATCGAGCGACGCGCAGATCCTGCTTGTACGGCACGCTGATCAGGAGGTCCCTCGCCGCCACGCGCTCGAGCTCGGCGCAAGCGCGCGGCAAGAGTGGGCTTGGGATGTGCTCCAACACCTCGGCGCAGACCACGAGGTCGAAGCTCTCGTCGGGGAATTGGAGCGCGGTCACGTCGCCCTGCACGCAAGCGATGCGCGGATGATCGAGCGAAGGTTCCACCAGGTCGAGCGCGGTCACGCTCTCCGCGCGATCGGCGAGCCGAGTCGAGATGTAACCGTCACGCGCGCCGATATCGAGCGCACGCTGCGCTCGAGCCGAGGCGAGCGCCAAGAGATGTCCGATCCGTTCCTGCTCTGAATCGCGTTCACGGTAGCCAGTCAGGTCCATCGAGCAACCCCCGTGAAGCCCCGCGATTTGGTTTTTCGATCGGTTGGTGAAGACTGAATGCGGCCCCGCCGCCAGCCACGCGTATTCTAAGCAAGTTTGCACCGGTTGGGGAGGGATGATGTCGCGAAGTGCGCGTTTGTTGGGCCGTGCCGCCTGGGTTGGACTTCTTCTCGTCGTGGCCGTCTCGTTGACAGGCTGCGGCGACGACTCGACCGATCCGAAGCCCGAGCCGGGCACGACCTTCGCGCAGAAGCTCGAGGCGATCCGCGTCGCTCACGCCGTGCCCGCGCTGGCCGCGGCGCGCATCACTTCGAGCGGCACGACCGATCTGGCGGTGGTCGGCGTGCGGAAGCTCGGCGATCCGACGCCGGCCACCAACCTCGATCGCTTCCACATCGGTTCGAACACGAAGGCGATGACCGCGACCTTGCTCGCGACCTTCGTGCGGGATGGGACGCTAGCCTGGAGCACGACCTTGGCTCAGGCCTTCCCGGAATTCGCCGATTCGATGGCGGCAGCGTTCAAGACCGTGACGGTCGAGCAGCTGCTCGAGCATCGCGCCGGCATCCAGGCTTTCACCGAGGGGGACGAGTTTCTCACGCTGCCCGAGTTCACGGGCACCGCGCGAGAGCAGCGCGCCGCATTCACGCGCTTTCTCCTTCGCCGCGAGCCGACCTCGCCCATCGGCGAGTACGCCTACTCGAACGCCGGCTACGCGATCGCCGCGGCCATCGTCGAGAAGAAGGCCGACACCGCGTACGAGTCGCTCATGCAGACGCGCCTCTTCGGTCCGCTCGGGATGGACGCGCACTTCGGCTGGCCCGCGGCGGGCGGAGCGGCCGAGCCGTGGGGCCACTTCGCCGAGGGCGATTCGCTCGTGCCGCACGATCCGAATGACGAGTACCAGTTGGGTCCCTTGCTCGCGCCGGCGGGCGACGTCAACGTCTCGCTGCCCGACTACCTCAAGTTCATCGCGCTGCACTTGAAGGGGCTTCGCGGAACGCCGGGCATCCTCTCCGCGGGATTGATCCAACAAATGCACGTGCCGAATGGCGAATACGCATTCGGTTGGGCCGCGATCGAGGTCAACGGCGTTCCGACCAGCGAGCATGAAGGTTCGGCCGGGACCTTTTACGCCGTGACCCTGATTCAGCCGTCGACCGATCAGGCGGTGGTCGGCTTTACCAACTCGGCCGATCGAGAGGCGGAGCTGGCGCTGGT
>CAZZAH010000739.1:0-2108 GCA_964652115.1 uncultured bacterium
TCGTTCCGCGAGCAGATCGCGGTGGTCTCGCAGGACACGTTTCTCTTTCACGCCAGCCTGCGCGAGAACCTCGAGTGCGGGCGCGCCGGCGCCACGCGCCAGGAAGTAGAGCGCGCGGCCGCGGCGTCGGGCGTGGCGGGCTTCGCCGCCGCTTGGCCCGAGGGTCTGGAGACGATCGTCGGCGAGCGAGGCACCGCGCTCTCGGGCGGGCAACGTCAGCGGGTTTCGATCGCGCGCGCGCTCCTCCGTCATCCGCGGCTGCTGGTCTTGGACGAGGCGACGAGCCAGCTCGACTTCGAGGCGGAGGAAGCGTTGCGTCACGTCTGGGCCGAGGCGGGTTGCACGCTGCTCGCGGTCACGCATCGAGTCGATCGCCTCGACTTCTTCGATCGGGTGCTTCATCTCGAGGAGGGACGGATCGCCTGGGAAGGAACCGCGCGCGAATGGCAAGCTGCGGCGCGCGCGATGAACGCCGAATGACCCGACGCATCAATGCTGAAACGCAGAGAGCGGGTGCGAGGGTGCGAGTCGGGTTGATCGACAGCGGCGTGAACGCCACCCATCCTCACGTGGAGCGCGTCTACGCCTCGGCTCGGGTCGAGTCACGCGACGGCGGACCGATCCTCATCGAGAGCGCGTCGACCGACGAGCTCGGTCACGGCACCGCTTGCGCGGGCCTCATTCGCTGGCTCGCCCCCAATGCGGAGATCGTCGCGGTGCGGATCTTCGATGACGCTCTTCGCGCTCCGGTCGAACGGTTGCCTCTCGCCTTGCGCTTCTGCCTCGAGCAGGGCGCCAGGTTGATCAACCTCAGTCTCGGGCTTCGCGAGGCCGAGGTACCGCCCGAGGTCGCAGAGGCGTTCGATCAAGCGATTCATGCGGGAGCTCTGGTAATCGCCGCGCATGGCCGTGGCAACGCGCCCTCGTGGCCCGCGTCGCATCCCGACTCGATCGCGGTCGCGCCCGATCCCCACCTCGAGCACGGCGCCCTCGCGTGGATCGATGAGGGTGTCGGCCTGGGAGACGATCTCCCGATGAAGCCGCTACTGCTGGCGGCCCCCTTTCCGCGCCCGATGCCGGGCCAGCCGCGTGAACGGAACATGAGCGGCGTGAGCTTTGCCGCCGCCGCAGTGACCGGGATCCTCGCGAGTCATGGCGTGACCGATCGAGCCGCGCTTCGCTCGATGCGCCAACGCACCACCGACCGCTTTCGCACGCGCGGCGAGTGGCTGGCCGCGAGGCGCGCGGCATGAGCCTCCGCGTCGCCGTCCTTCAGTGCGAGCTCTCCCATCCGCACAACCCGCCGCACGTCGGGCCGTCGCTGCTCGTCTCGGAGCTCGAGCGCCGCGGCCATCGCGTCCGCAGGCTCTTCGTCAACGTGACGCGGCTCGAAGCCACCGCGGACGAGCTTCTCGCCGATGAGGTGCAGCTCTGCGCGCTCGACTCGATCTTTCCGCTCGACCTCGTGCGTCGTTTCAAGGCTCGTCTCGGGGCGGTGCCGGTCGTGGTCGGTGGGCTGAACGCTCTCGCCGTCTTCGAGCGCGCGCCGATCGAGTACGCGATCGTCGGTCCGGCGCGGGAAGCGATGGGTTTGCTCGCCGACTTACATTCCCGGCGCGCCGCAAGCGGGTCCGACGAGCGCGGTGAGGAGGAAATCCCGAACCTCTTCTTCCGGCGCGGCGACGCCATCGATGCCTCTCCGATCAAAGCCGAGTGGCGGCTCGAGAGCGAGCTCTTCCCCTATGCCCCGCCGCTTGAGTGGGAGTATCGCGGGCCATCAGGACGCCATCCGCTCGCCGATCGACATGGGGTGAGCGTGATCCCCGAGTGGGGTTGTCCCTACCAGACGCCTCACGCGCTACCGGAGGCGTGCGCCGACGACCGCACGACGCTTCGCCCGGCGGCCTACTCCGATCGCGCGTGGTCGCGCGTGGTCGAGACCTACCTCGACGACGCGGCGGCATGCTCCTTCTGCATTTTCCGTTACCAGACCTACACGCCGGGCAAGACCTCGCACGCGATCGAAGCGCTGATGGTGCAGATCGACTACCTCTGGGCGCAGGGCATTCGCTCCTTCGCCATTCAGAGTGAGAGCCCGTTTCGACTGC
>CAZZAH010000740.1:0-2105 GCA_964652115.1 uncultured bacterium
GTACGCCTCCCCCGCGTCGCGCTGGGCGTCGAGCGAGTTGAACTCCTGGTCCAAGCCGTCGTCGGTCGACTTCCGCGTGTATGTCACGCAGCGCACGGTCGGTTTCATCGCTTGCCTCGTCGTCCGAAGAAGTGGTGGCCGTTCCAGGCGGATCCGGTCACTGCCTTGGCGATCGCGGTCAGCGAGCGGTACACCTTGCCCTCGTGCTCGAACCCGTTCACCAGGACTGAGACGATGAGGGTCCGGCCCTTGTACTCGCGGGTGAGCACTTCGCCGGGCAGCGGGCTCGTGCGGCTGTCGGACGCGGTGAAGCGATGGAGCTCGGTGCGCGACGTCGGGCTGAGCAAGCGCAGGATGGCATCGTTCGCCAGTTCGGCCGCGCGCTGCTTCGCTCGCTCCGAGAGCCCGCCTTCGGCCTGAGCTTGCCGACCCCAGGCGATGCGCTTCTCGAGGAAGCGCTTGTGGCGTGAACGCGTGTCCTCGCCGAAGACGCGGCGGTATTCCTCGCGCAGGTCCTCGATCGTCGGCTCGTCTCTCATCGCGCACCTCCCGTCGCCAATGGAGGTCGATCGGGCGCGCCGAGATCCAGTCGTTTCTCGGTTAACCGCGCGAGGCCCCGAAGCAGGATCGCGATCACTTCGGCCAAGCGCTGGTCCGGCGTCATCACCGCGGGGTCGTCGAGGAAATCCATCGTGCCTCCACTGGCGGAAGGCGCAGGCGGGTACCAGGGGGCAAAAGAAAAACGGCGTCAGGGTTTGCCTCGTGGCACCCACTGCGCCGTCCGCTTTGCGGTCAGGTCGTAGTCTGGTGGTCTGTCGGATCGCGGTGCGTTGACCGCGATGACTCAGGTTGTACAACCAACAGATCGATCGCGTCAAGTGGCTCGTGACGGCCTTGACGCTCGTTCCCGCTCAGCAGCCTACATACGTGATCGGGCTCTGCGCCCCTGCCCGGAAGTACTTCTCGACCGAACGCTCCAGGTACAAGGACCGCACCTCCGCCGGAGCAATCGAGCCGACGAACTCCCACCGCCCCGCGATCGTCACCTCGCTCGCCGCGCGCGACTGATAGGGGAAGGAGCCGGCTGGATGCCAGCTCTCGATCGAGTACACCTCGCGGACAACCGAGTGGAAGACCGCGAGAGCGTACCGCGCCCCGGCTCGACGACCGCCGACTCGCCATACGCCACGCGTCGCCTCGTAGAGGTCATGCTCGGACATGCCATGTCGATACAAACGATTGATCCGAATCAGGATCGCAGGGTGGACAACCTCGGTAGGGGTGGGGGCGTAGTAAGCGACTAAGTCCTGAAGCGGCAGTCTTCCTAGCTGGATGCTCTTCCACCCACGCGCCGCGTTCGTCAACTCGCCTAGCCCGAGCAGATCGATCACCGCCGCCTCGATTCTGAGCGCGGTTTCCTCGTCGGGTAGAGCGTGGGCGAGCACCTCAACCCGCGGCTCGCGACCTTCCGCCCTGAGCTCCCGGATCGTCCGCGTCTTTGCCGACTCGACCTCATCGCTGAGGTGCGCCAGGACGCGCTCGCCTTGACCCTTGCCGACGTAGAAGGGTCGCCCCGTCCGTGGATCCACGTACAGGTAGACGTAGTAGCCGAGTTGTCGCGCGACCTCGGCTGGGATCTTCAGGAGGACCGTGTCGTGTCTGGCTTCTGGCATCGCGGTGCGCTCAACGCCTCTCGATCTTCCCCGTGATCACGCCCGCGGCGCTGTCCACTCGCGAAAAGTAAACACCCGCGTCTGCCGCTTCTCCCTGGTCACTCCGCCCATCCCACTCAACCGCTGCCTCCCCCGCCGGCAGGTCACCTTCAAGCACGGTGCGGACCAGGCGTCCGGTCGCGTCGAAGATCCGGACAGAGACGCGGCCAGCGGTGGCGAGAGTGAAGGTGATGCGGCTGGAGTCGGAGGAGGGATTGGGGATCGCCCGCAGCTCTGGATGCAACGGCGGAATGTCGGCTACGCCGGAGACGCTCGGTGGAGTTCCACGACTCTCCCAGTGGTCCCCGAGCCAATGCCATAGTTCCCCTGAAGTAGTGATGAACCCGCCCTCCTCCCAATACATGACCTCGGACAGCGGCAGTGGCGGATCGT
>CAZZAH010000741.1:0-2104 GCA_964652115.1 uncultured bacterium
TTCTAGCGGCCGCGTGCTCCGCTCGGTCGCGTCGCGAGCCAGAGAGTGTGGCGTCCGCCCTTCGTGCGCCGTGCGCGCACCGATTCCTCGCGCGCCACAAATCCCGCCTCGTTCAGACGTCGGGTGAACGCGCGGTCAGGCGCGACCGACCAGACGCCGAGCACGCCGTTCGGTCGCAGCGCGCGATAGGCCGCTTGCAATCCGGCGGCGCCATAGAGCCAATCGTTGCTTGCGCGCGTGAGGCCGTTCGGCCCGTTGTCGACGTCGAGCAGGATCGCGTCGAAGCGTCCGTCGCGGGCGCGGATCTCCTCCGCCACGTCGCCGACGTGCGCGGTCGCGCGGCGATCGCGGAGCGGCTCTCCGGCCAGCGCGGCGAGCGGCCCACGATTCCACTCGATCACCTCGGGCACGAGCTCAACCACGAGCACACGCGCCGTCTCGCCCAGCACGCGAAGAGCGGCCGCGAGAGTGAAGCCCATGCCGAGCCCTCCGATCATGACGAAGACGTCGGATCGCTCGGCCATCGGCGCGAGCGCGAGCTCGGCCAGCACCTCCTCCGAGCCATGCAGGGTGTTGGTCATGAGGGCATGCGGTCCGAGCCGGATCGCATACTCCTCTCCTCGCCGCGCGAGGATGAGCGGCAGTGCTTCGCCCTCGATCGTCGCGCGACCGAGCTCTTGCCAGGGAATCATGGCGCCATCCTAGCTTCGTCGCGCGCTGTCCGCATGTGGGATCTCTCGTCCCGGATCCGGACGCCGAGCGGCGCCCGCCGCTTCCGCCACGCACGCAAAGCCGCGAAATCGGCCTGTTTCGCGCGCCTCCTCTTGTGGCACGCCGCTTTCTCTTCTGCCTTCCATGAACGCGCAACCGATGGACATCCCCCGTCGCGCCGCCAGGCGAAGGCCGATCGTCGCGATCGTGACCACGCTCGCCTTGCTCGCGGCGACGGCGGCGGCGATGCGGCTCAAGCCGGCGGCGCCGTCGCTCGACCGATCGGGCCTCTGGCTCGACCGCGTCACGCGCGGACCCTTCGTCCAGGAAGCGCGCGGATCGGGGTCGCTCGCGCCCGAGGAGGTGCGGTGGCTCGTGGCGGAATCGGGCGGGCGCGTCGATCGCGTGCGGGTCGATGTCGGCGCCTATGTCGAGGCGGGCGCGATCCTGATCGAGCTCAGCAATCCCGACCTCGAGCTTCGCGCGCTCGAGGCGGAACGTCAGCTTCTCGCGGCGGAGGCGGAGCGAGTGACCCAGAAGACAAGCCTCGCCACCGAGAGGATGAGCGAGGAGTCGAGCCTCGCCGGCGTGCGCACGGGAGCGCTCGATGCGATCCGTCGCGCGGCGTCGGATTCGTCGCTCTTCGCGCGTGGGCTGATCGCCGGAATTCAGGCGGAGCACTCGCGCGAGCTGGCGGACGAATGGCGCACGCGCCTCCGGAACGAAGAGGCGCGGAACCTCCAGCTGGATGCTTCGCGCGCGGAGACCCTCGTGCTGCACGAGAAGCAGGTGGCGCAGCTTCGAAGCATCGCCGAGGCGGAACGCGCTCGTGTGGTCGCGCTCGCCATTCGCGCGGACGCGGCCGGCGTCGTGCAGGAGCTTTCGCTCGAGCTCGGCCAATACTGTTCGCCCGGGCAGACGCTGGCGAAGATCGCCGGCGGCGATCGATTGAAGGCGATCCTCCGCGTTCCCGAAGCGCAGGCCTCAGGCATCGTCTCCGGGCAGGACGCGATCATCGACGTCGGCGGCCTCGCACTCGCCGGCCGCGTTCACCGCGTCGATCCCAAGGTCGAGCAGAGCAGCGTGCGCGTCGAGGTGGAGCTCGTGGGCGAGTTGCCCGCGGGCCTTCGACCGGATCAGACGGTGACCGGACGCGTGGAGTTGGCGCGACTCGACGCGGTGCTTTCGGTCGCGCGGCCGACCGGCGCACAAGCCGGTGAACGCGGGGTCGTCTTTCGCGTAGATCCGCGCGGCCGCGTCGCGCGTCGCACTCCTGTGCGCTTCGGCGCGGCGTCAACCTCGCGCATCGTGATCGAGGAGGGGCTGGTTGAAGGGGATCAGGTCATCCTCTCCGACGTGAGCCCGCATCAAGACGAGGCGGAGCTGCGGCTCC
>CAZZAH010000742.1:0-2092 GCA_964652115.1 uncultured bacterium
CCTACGTTACTGGAGTGCAGACGACTTCGCTTCCGAGCTGCACGGTGATCTCCCCGAGCTACTGCCTCACGTGCTATGACGGGGTCTATCAAGGCGACGGCACCACCTGCGATCCCAACCCCTGCGAGCAGCCGGGCGCGTGCTGCGCGCCGAATGGTGATTGTCACATCTCGCCAGAGGCGTTCTGCGGTGACGGCTCGATCTGGATGGGCGAGAGCACGCCGTGCGATCCCAATCCCTGCGTGCCGGTGGCGCTCAAGCACTCGACCTGGGGACGGGTGAAAGCTACGTACCGCTAAGCATCGACTGCGCGGCCTCTCGGATCCGCTGCACGTCTGCCTCACCAAACGCGTGGGGCCCTAGTGCAGCGGATCTTCTATTGCCCGACCGTGTGCCCGTAGGTGCGCGGCAACCAGAGGCTGAGCTCGGGCCAGTAGGTGATCACGAGCAGCGCCAGGAAGAGCACGATCAGGAACGGCACCGTCGCGCGATAGACCTCGGTCACCGAGCGTCTAAATCGGAACGACGAGATGAAGAGGTTGAGCCCGAAGGGCGGCATCAGGAACCCGATCTCCAGGTTCGTCAGGAAGATGATGCCCAAGTGCACCAGGTTCACGTTGTACTCGACCGCGATCGGCAGGATGAGCGGGATCACGATCAGCGCGGAGAAGATCTCCATCAGCGAGCCGACGATCAGGAGGAAGACGTTCAGCACCAGCAGGAAGGTCAGCTTGTTCGTGATGAACTTTCGGATCCAGTCCAGGATCAGCGCGGGGATCTGTGCGTCGATGAGGTAATTCGTGAGCCCCATCGCGCTCGCCAGGATGAGGAGGATCGCGCCGACCAGCGTCATGCTCTCGATCGCGATCGCCGGAACGCGCGACCACTTGATGTCGCGGTAGATCACCACCTCGACCAGGAGCGCGTAGATCGCGGTCACCGTCGCGGCCTCGGTCACGGTGAGCTTTCCGCCGAAGATGCCGCCCAGGATGATGAAGGGGAGCGGCACCTCCCAGATCGACTCCTTGAGCGCGGGACCGAGATCGCGCAGCCCTTCGCGGAAGGGGATCCGCTTCGCGCCCTGCGCGCCGCTCTGCATCATCGCCATGACCGAGAGAACGACGATGAGGAAGATCCCCGGCAGCAGCCCCGCGAGGAAGAGCTTGTCGATGTCGGGTGAGCTGCCGAGCGGAAGGCCGAGCCCGCTCGCCGCCTGTGAGGCGACGTAGCTGTAGAGGATCATCGGGAGGCTCGGCGGGAAGAGGAAGCCGAGGCTGCCCGAGGTGGTCAGAAGCCCGAGCGAGTAACGCTCGCGAAAGCCGGCGCTCATCAGCGCGGGCATCAAGAGCCCGCCCATCGCCACGATCGTCACGCCGCTGCCGCCGGTGAAGGCGGTGAAGATCGCGCAGGCGACCATCGCCACCAGCGCGAGGCTGCCTGGGATCCAGCCGAAGAGGGCGCTGGTCAATCGCACGAGCCGTTGCGGTGTCTTGCTCTCGGCGAAGAGGTAGCCCGCGAAGGTGAACATCGGGATCGAGATCAGGATGGGCGAGGTCGCCAGGCGGCTCATCTCGGTCACGACCGCGCTCGAGGAGATCCCTTCGCGGAAGAACGCGACCAGCGCACCCCCCGCGAGCACGAGGAAGAGCGGCGCGCCGAAGAGCGCGATCGCGGTCAAGCCGAGTAGAACGAGGATGGTCACGCCGGACCTCTCTCGGGCGTGGGCCAGATCGCCTGCACCAGGAAGCGATAGGTCAGGCCGAGGAATCCCCAGAGGAGGATCGACTGCGCCGCCCACGCGGGCACGCCGAAGAAGGGGCTCCGCGCGTTCTCCGTTTCGGAGAGGAGATAGACGTAGGCCGCGTTGGCAAGGAGCGCGCAGACCACGGCGGCGAAGACGCAGAGCCCGCGCCGAATCCGCTCCGCCAGGCGCGGCGGCAGCGCGCGATGGATGGCGTCGATGTGCAGATGACGTTGCCGCGCGGTCGCGGCCAGCGCGCCTAAGAAGGCGAGCCAGAGCACCATCGTCCGGACGAGAGGATCGATCCAGACCCATCCGCTGTGGAGCACGTTCCGAAGCAGGATCTGCAGT
>CAZZAH010000743.1:0-2083 GCA_964652115.1 uncultured bacterium
TCTCGGCCACGGTGGCGGTGATCTCCTCGGTGGCGGCGGCGACCGACTCCATCGACGCGGAGGCGCGATCCGATGCGGTCGCGACCGTGTTCGCCTGCTCGCTCGTCTTCTCCGCGATTCCCGCGAGAGCGCCGGCGGTGGCGCGCGCCTCGGTTGCCGCGGCCGCGAGGTTGTCGACCACGCCCTTGACCGCCGCCTCGAAGTCATCCGCGAGCTTCAGGCGAGACGCTTCCGCCGCCTCGATCTGGCTTGCCTTATCGTCCATCTGGGCTGAGGCCATGTTGATCAGCTCAGCCGCGTGGCTGAAGGATCCAAGGAGCCCGCGCGAGAGCACCTTCCGGAAGTACTTCCCCTCGCTCGCGTACTGGAGCGCGGCGCTCGATTCGCGGACGAACGCGTCGGTCAGGTCGAGGAGGTGGTTGATCGAGTGCAGCATCTCGCCCAGCTCGCCCTCGGGCGGGATGTCGTAGATGCGAAGCTCGAGGTTCCCTTGAGCCGCCTCGCTGCAAACACGGATCGCCTGCGCCACGCCCGAGCGGTAGAGCTCGAGCTCATACCGCAGCGAGGCCGCCTCGTCATGGTCTTCGGTCTCGACCAGCGCCAAGTTCGACATCGATCCCTCCCGCTCAGACGGTCCAGACGAATTCTTCGTAGTCGAGCTTCTGCCCGGCCAGCACCTTTGTCAGGAGGGCGGTCCCGGCGTTCATCCCCTCGATCTTGTCGCTGTACTTCCGCTCCTCCGCCAGGAGCGCGGCGTAGATGCCGCTGATTTTCTCGACCTGGACGCGATCGGGCACGCGTCGATTCGAGTGATAGCCGACGATCTCGCCGCACGAGTCGAAGCTCGGCGTCACGTGCGCATGGACCCAGTAGTGGTCGCCGCTCTTCGAGAGGTTCACCACGTAGGCGAAGATTTCGGTGCCGCTCTCGATCGTGTCCCAGAGCAGCTTGAAGACGCAGCGCGGCATATCGGGATGGCGAAGGATGCTATGCGGCGCTCCCATCAACTCCGGCTGCGAGTAGCCCGAGACGCGCTCGAAGACGCGGTTGGCGTAGGTGATCTTGCCGGCGAGGTCGGTCTTCGACACGATGATCTCGTCCTTGTCGAAGAAGCGCTCGATGCCGGTCGGGTGGGGTCGCTGCAAAGCCATGGCATTCGTCTCCTCTGGATGTGCGGACCGGGGAGCGCACCCTCTAAGGGTCGGACGATCGCTCACACGTCTTGAGGAACGGCGCGTTTCCGGCGAGACGAACGAAGGCTGTGTCGCCGGTCCGGCGGGACGTTATGATCCTGGGTCCCAACCCCGAGGGAGGCAGCCTTGAGCAACGAGAGCCCGAAACCCCGCACTCTGGCCGAGCTCCGCGCGAGCGGCTATCGCCCTCGCACCGTGAAGCAGGAGCTGCGCGACAACCTGAAACGCCACCTCGAGACCGGGAAGCCCTGGCTCGAAGGGATCGTCGGCTATGACGACACGGTCCTGCCGGAGCTCGAGCGCGCGATCCTCTCCCAGCACGACTTCATTCTCCTGGGGCTGCGCGGCCAGGCGAAGACCCGGATCGTCCGCCAGCTGATGAAGCTCCTCGATGCCTGGGTCCCGATGGTGCAGGGCTGCCCGCTGCGTGACGACCCGATGAAGCCGACCAGCGCCCACTCGCGCCGCCTCTTCGCCGAGCTCGGCGAGGCGATGCCGATCGAGTGGCTGCCGCGCGAGGACCGCTACCACGAGAAGCTCGCCACCCCCGACGCCACCATCGCCGACATGATCGGCGACATCGATCCGATCAAGGCGGCGCGCGAGCGTCTGGACCTCTCGGACGAGGGGGTGATCCACTACGGCATCATCCCGCGCTCCAATCGCGGAATCTTCGCCTTGAACGAGCTGCCCGATC
Source organism: uncultured bacterium (assembly GCA_964652115.1). Taxonomy (GTDB): domain Bacteria; phylum Eisenbacteria; class RBG-16-71-46; order CAIMUX01; family CAIMUX01; genus JADJQY01. The sequence goes on from CAZZAH010000743.1 coordinate 1,891, forward strand.
TCCAGCCGCGCATCCAGGTCGGTCTGTTAAACATCATGGAAGAGAACGATATTCAGGTCCGCGGCTTTCCGATTCGGATTCCGCTCGATCTGGTGCTCGCCTTCACCGCGAATCCGGAGGACTACACCAACCGCGGCAACATCATCACGCCGCTCAAGGATCGCATCGACAGCCAGATCGTGACCCACTACCC
>CAZZAH010000744.1:0-2080 GCA_964652115.1 uncultured bacterium
CCTGCGCCTCTTCCTCCCGACCGGGATTGGGATTGCGGCCACTTTCCGACGGATCCCGGTAATCGTGCGGAACGTGCCGCTACGGGAAGCGTCGGAACAGGGCGGGAGTGAGGAGTCAGCCCGATTGGCCGCGACTCGGGAAGCGAGCGCGATTCTCGGATTCAGCTCCGCCATCGGCGCCTACGGCGGATTCATCATCCCTATCGTTTTCGGAAATGCGATCAAGGCGGGGACGCCGCAAGTGGCTCTGATCCAGTTCCTCGCCTTCTATGCTACCTGCCTGGCTCTGACCTGGTGGTACTACGATCGTCGGGGGGCGGAGGCGCCATGTTGAAGGAGCGCGAGGCAGAACACCATGTGATGAATCTCGAGGCAACCCCGGCGCAGCGGAACGCGATTCTCTCGCTGTCAACTTTGGCCTTTACCCTGATGTTCGCGGTCTGGTTGATGTTCGGAGTACTCGGGATTCCGATCCGGAAGGAGTTCGGCCTAACGGATGTGCAGTTTGGTTGGCTTACCGCGATCGCGATTCTGAACGGCTCGATCTGGCGGCTTACCTTTGGGCTATGGACCGATCGATTCGGCGGACGAAAGCTCCTAAGCGCGTTGGTCGGCCTGACCGCGATCCCTTGCTTCATGGTTTCGGGCGCTCAGAGCTTCACCCAACTCATGATCTGCGCCTTCTTAGTGGGCGTGGCGGGCAACGCCTTCTCGGTCGGGATCGCTTGGAATTCGGCCTGGTTTCCTCGCGAACGCCAGGGTTTTGCCCTCGGAGTCTTCGGGGCTGGGAACGTGGGCGCATCGGTGACCAAATTGATCGGGCCAACACTGATCACGCTGGTGCCGGTGGCAGGGCTGGTCGGAGGCGTGGTGCCCGGCGGCTGGCGTTTCGTACCGTTTCTCTACGGTGTCTCGTGTGTGGCCATGGGGGTCGCCATCTGGGTGATCAGCCCGCATCACGATCACACCCCGGGTGCGGGACGACCGCTACGCGAACTGCTCCGGCCCCTCGGTGAGGTGAGGGTGTGGCGGTTTAGCCTCTACTATGTGGTGGTTTTCGGCGCCTACGTCGCACTCTCGGTCTGGTTGCCCAAGTACTACATGGACGTGTTCGGTCTACCGCTCTCGAAGGCGGCCCTCCTTACCACCCTCTTCATCTTTCCGGCGAGTCTCCTGCGGCCGTTGGGAGGATGGCTTTCCGATCGGATCGGCGCCCGTCGCATCATGTACTGGGTATTCGGCAGCATGATGCTGGCTTTGACACTACTTTCGGCCCCCAATGGACACATCGTGCTCTACGTGCCCGAGCGCGTGGCGGCCGGTGGCGAGATGAGCGTTGCGCGTTTCGTCATGAACCCGTGGCTATTCACGGCGCTGATCGTGATCGTCGGCTGCGCCATGGGGATCGGTAAGGCCGCGGTGTACAAGTACATTCCAGAGTATTTCCCGCACGATGTCGGTGCGGTCGGTGGGCTGGTCGGTCTTCTGGGCGCGTTGGGTGGCTTCTTCTTGCCGCCAATGTTCGCCTATGCCTACAAGTTCACGGGAGTTCCTCAGACCACGTTCGCGATTCTCTTCCTGGTGACGGCCGCAAGCCTGCTCTGGCTCCACTGGGTGGTGGTGCACATCATGCATCGCGCGACGCCGCAGTTGGAGCACGAGTTCGATACGAAGCACTGATCGGAAGCGCGGGAGAGAGGGCGTAGCGCTCGGGGGACTGCGTCGGACACCGCCAGGTCGGCCCGCGCGATTGCTGTCTGACTGTATTCAGCGAGTGGAGATTGTCGATCGACGTCCGATGCGTGGCGTACGTCACGGGTAGTGCGAGAGTACTCTTCGAAGCGAGTACAATCGGTCGTAATCGAGGATTGGTCCTCCCGGGATTTGATGGTGATCTGGGGCAGGCGGGACGATCCCGCCTCGGAGGTCTTCAAGGATGAGGCAGCGCGCCGAAAGGCGCCCGTTCCTCCAGCCGGACCTGTCCCCCGCTTCACCGAACGCCGACGCGTACGCGTACGCGCACGAGCTAGACAAGATGGAACGACCGGCCCGCAGTCGTAAGCTCGGTTCCGTTCGAGAG
>CAZZAH010000745.1:0-2070 GCA_964652115.1 uncultured bacterium
GCGGCGTAGATCCGCTCCGCGCGCGCGGTCGAGCGGAGGAAGAGCGATCCGATGCGCTCCGCCCCCGTGCTCCACTCGCGCCGGCGACTTCGAGTAAAGCTGCGCGCGCGACGCGCTCGTCCGAGACGCGCCGACTCCTCCCTCAGAACGAAGAGGTAGCGCGCGGTCAGGCTGAGCGTGGTGACGAGCAGCGACGGCAACTTCAGTCGCTCGATCGTCCGCAGGAGCTCGGCCTTCGAGGTCGTTGCGAGCACCAGCGCGAGGGCGAGGGCGGAGACGCTTCCCCGCGCGAGCAGTCGTACGAAGACGCCCGCTCCGTGGGGTTGCACCAGCGCGATCCCCGCAACCCCGAGGACGAAGAGCTCGAGGCGAAGGGTGTGGCCAAGCAGCATTCGCAGCGGTGCTCGAGCGACGATGGCAAGCACGAGGAGGACGAGCGTGAGCGCGCCGTAGAGCCACTCGCTCCCCGGCGGCACCAACGTGATCGCGAGGAGCAGCGCGACGAGGCCCAAGAGCTTTGCGCCCGCATCACGTCGGGCGTGGGGCTCACCTCTTCTCATCCACCGATCCGGTCAACCTCGAGCGCGTGAGCGGCCTGAGGCAGAACGCGAGGCCGAGGGCGACGAGGAACATAAGGAGTGTGCCCGCCAACCCTGCGATCGCGGTCTGGACGAGGGGCGAAGCTTGGCCGAGAGCGCTCCCGCTCGGAAAGGCATAGTCCGCGAACGGCACGGCCCAGGCGAAACCCGGCGTCCGCGCCCACCCTTGCGTCACGCGCTCGAGCCCATCGGGCCACGAGGACGCGAAGGGAGCGAGCAGCATCGCGACGCCAAGCGCCACCACGAGACCCGGAACGAGCACGCGCCGCGGAAAGGGACCCGGCGTCTGCGCGAGCAGCTCGGGCCGCGCACGCGCGATCGCGGAGAGAACGAGCGCGGTGATGATCGCCTCGCCCGCGCCGATCGCGAAGTGGACCAGGACCATCGGTGGAAGCACCGACGCGGGCGGCGCGGTGCCGGAAAGCGCGAGCTCGAGCGCGCAGGCGGTCGCCGCCATCACGACCGAGGCCCAGGCCGCGAAGGCGCTCGCGACGAGCATGCCTCGCGTTCCCCCGAGCACACGGCGGATCGCGAAGTAGACCGCGTGCCCGCCGACCGCGCCGACCACCGCCATGTTGAGCACGTTGGCCCCCAGCGCGAGAAGTCCGCCGTCGCCGAAGAGCAGGCACTGGAGCAGGAGCACCGCGCTCATCACGACGACCGCCGCGCTCGGCCCAAGCAGCACCGCGATCAGGAGCGCGCCCATCAGGTGCCCGCTCGTCCCACCGAGAATCGGGAAGTTCACCATCTGCGCGGCGAAGACGAAGGCGCCGGCCACGCCGAGAAGCGGGATCTTCCGCGCCGGCAGCGTCGCGCGAGCACGGATTGAGGCCAGGCCGACGCTGATCGCGCCCAGGGCCAGGGAAAGGCCCGCGGTCTTGAGGTCGAGCAGCCCGTCAGGGAGATGCATCGCGCCTACTCGAGTCGCGCGCCGGTCGTGGCTGCGGTCAAACTGCCGCTCTTGACGCCGCGCAACGAAGTCAGGCTATCGGACAGGGCCCGCACCGCCCGCGGTTTCCCCTTCACGATGATGATCTCGAGGCAATTGTGATGATCCATGTGCACGTGGGTCGCGCTGATCACCGTAGCCTTGGCGTCGTGCTGGATCTCGGTGATTCGGTTCAAGAGGTTCCGCTGGTGGTGGTCGTAGACCAGGCTGATCACCCCCATGACGTCCTCGCGCCCGCCCGTCCATTCGTCTTCGACCAGCGCCTTGCGGATGAGGTCGCGCACCGCCTCGGAGCGGTTCTGGTATCCACGCGCGGCGAGGAACTGATCGAAGGCGGCAAGCAGCGAGCTGTCGACCGTGGCCGAGAATCGTTCGAGCATCGTATTACTCCTTTGGGATTCGTAATACGCGCCGGTCGGCCGGTTTGTCAAGGCGGGCTCAGGAGAGGCCGTACTCTCGGAGCAAGCGCCGGATTCCGCTAGCGGCGCGCGCGGGCGAAGCCTTAGAAGGAGGCATGCGCGC
>CAZZAH010000746.1:0-2070 GCA_964652115.1 uncultured bacterium
GTGATGAACGTCGACTAGCGGTAGAGGTACTTGACCGCGCCCCAGGACTTCGGTTCGGTCGCGCTCGCGATCAGACCGTTGGTGTGCTTGTCGCGCCAGTAGACGATCCGCCAGCGCGGTGAGCCGTCGATCAGCTCGTTCGGATACTCGCGGAAGTAGAGCTCCGCGCCGTCGTTCTCGACGAGGTACTCGATCGGCTCGCGACTTGGCGTCTGCGTGTGCACTTCGAGATGAACCGCCGACAGCACCACCTTCGACACGCCGTCGGGTCCGCTCGGCAGCTGGTCGTCCGCGGTCGCGGGGACCGCTGCCGTCTTCTCGAAGTGGAGAAGCACGCGTGAGGCCCTCGCATCGTTGAACAGGTGCTGCGTGGCCAGTGACTCGTCGCCGTAGGACCAGATCGTCGGCATCGTCGGATCGTGCGCGCGGTCGACCGGTGAGAACTCGAATCGGAACGCGTCGTGATCGAGCAGCTCGATGTATCTGCTGATTTGCCTTGCTCGGTACGAGGTGATCAGATTGGCGAGGACGTTGGCGGCCGAGGTGTCGGGCAAGTAGCCGTCGTCTATGGTGCGGTTGTAGAGCGCCTTCACGTCCCCCCAACTCGTCGACTGGACGCCGCGCCCTGCCACACCACCGGCGGGTTTATCGCGCCAATAGACGATCTTCCAGCGTGGTCGCCCGGCGACGAGCTCGTTCGGGTACTCGCGGAAGAAAAAGTCGGCGCCGTCGTTGTCGATCAGGTACTCGAGCGGCTCCCCTTCCCACAGGGTGTGAACTTCAAGGTGCACATTCTGCAGCGGCAGCTTCCAGATGCCGGCCGGTCCATCCGGTAGGTAATCGTCGGGCGTGGCCGCAACCAGGGGCGTCCGCGTGAAGCGAAGCACGACCTTGTTGACGCTCGTATCCGCCTCGATGTTCTGCGCCGACAGAAGCTCCGAGCTCATCGGCCAGGTGATCGGGAGCTGTGGGTTTTCAGCTCGATCGCGGGCCGAGAACTCGAATCGGAACTCGGCGCCGTCGAACCTCTCGGCGTACTTGTCCGCGCGTCGCTCCTGGTAGGCCTTGATCAGATTCGTCATGACATTGGCGGCGGAGCTGTCGGGCAGATAGCCGTCGTCGACCGGCGGCTCGACGATCGAGTCGTCGTCATCACAGCCTGCGAGCCCAGCCACGAGCAGGACGCCGGCAACGAGGGCAATGGTAAGGGAAGAGATGAGCGGCAACCGATTCATCACGGCCTCCTGGGTGCTGCGGGCGATGCCATCACAGCGCTCGCGGTTCGGCTAGTCATCATCATCGTCGTCCACGCGCGCCGTCAGAACGAAGGCGCTTCGCACCGGCGCCGGCATCGGCGATGTGCCGCCGCGCACCGAGCGCCACACGATGTCGTTGAGCTCGATGTCCGGAGCGCGATCCTCGCGCGCGAAGTTCATCTCGCCGCTCCGCTCCTGACCGTACGCGCCCGCGAGGTTTGTTTCCAAAATGTCGACGCCCGGCGGAAGCGCGGCGTACGGCTCGGCGCTCAGCGCCGAGGTGAACGAGGCGTACATCGGCAGCGCGGCCGCGTCGAACTGCGAGAGCGGCGGCAAGCCGAGGATGAGCCCGATCGAGCGCACGAGGCTCGAGGTCGAGTACATCGAGTGATCGACGAAGTGACGCTTGGTGTAGGGGCTGATCACGAGCGCGATGGTGCGATGCGCGTCAACATGGTCCGGCCCACTCTGCGCGTCATCCTCGATCACAAAGATCGCGGACTCGGCCCAGTAGCGGCTGTGTGAGATGCGCTCGACGATCTGACCGAGCGCGAGGTCGTTCTGACCCATGTAGGCGCGCGGCGTCGGCTTGCCCATGCTCGTTCCTGCGGTGTGATCGTTGGGCAAGGTGAGGATCGAGAGTGCGGGGAGGTTGCCCTCGCGCTCGAAGCGATCGAACTCCTCGCTCCATGCACGGACACGCGTGGTATCCGACGTGTCGAGATCCCAGCAGCGGTAGTGCGGGGCGACGTGTCCCTCGAGCGTTTTCGTGTCGGCGATGGCGGGAGCGTTCGGTTCCTCGCCGTTCGAGGCG
>CAZZAH010000747.1:0-2067 GCA_964652115.1 uncultured bacterium
GCCTGCGTTCCGAGGAGCAGGTAGGCGAAGCCGGTGCTATTGAGGGGCAAGTCCTGCGTGAGGTTCAGCTGATGCCCCGTGGCCTGCGAGAGAACGTACTTGCCGTTCATGAAGCGCTCGTTGGCGTCACTGCTCGGCACATGCATCTCGATGAACTGCACGTTGCCGGAGGCGTCGCTGAAGAGCTCGTTGATCACCCAAAGAGCGTCTAGCCCTCTCCTCCGATGCCGGCCGCGAATGGGTCTGTTGCGTGCAGCGTCTTCACGAAGACCGCTTGGGTCTTGGTCTGCTCGTACCCCAGACGGATGTAGAAGCGACGCGCTCGTTCGCGGATGACATTGCTCCGCACCCGGAGCTTTGCGAATCCCTGGTCGATGGCCCAGACCTCGGCCGCCGCGGTGAGAGCCTGCCCGATACCGCGGCTTCGATGCGCCTCGTCGACCACCAGGCCGCGGATCTCGGCGAAGGGGCCGGTCTCGAGCGAGAGAACGGTCGACACATGAATCCAACCAACCACGCGAGTGCTCAATGCCGCGACGAAGACGCGATCGAGCGCCGTTCCATCGGGCGCACCGACGGCCAGGCTCTCGAGTCGCGCACGCGCCTGGCTCGCGTCGGCGGGATAACCGAGTTGGCCGAGAAGCGCAGCGATGGACACGGCATCGTCGTCGGTCGCGGAGCGAATCGTGATGTCCTCGTTCATGCTAAGCCCTCCGTGCGGACCGCTAGATCCGAACCGCGAAATCGACGCTGCCGAAAATGCGGTTCAACGATGGAGCGCCATAGATCGCGCCGTTGAGCTCGAGCCGGCCCGTGTGAAAGCCGATGCCGGTGGCGAAGGTGGAGCGCAGAGTTTCCGACTCGTCCCTGGTGCTGCCTTGGTGGTAGACATGACCATCAGGCGCGATGCTAGCCCCGCGGCTCTCGGTCCAGTGCAGCACCCAACTCTCCTGGCCACCAAGGCGAGCGGTGAAGTGGCGGTTGATCAAATACTCGGCACCGACCGCCGCCGCGCCCGTGCGAGCCGCTGTGATCGAGAAGTCGAAGGCGCTGGGTGCAAAGTCCGGCCAAAGCTTCTCTGTCTGATCCACCCAGGCGGCAAGATGCACACGCCATCGACCTTCAACTTCGCGGACCAGATGAGCACCGGCGTACACGTTCCGCAACGGATCGGGTGTAGCTGGAGACAGATCGAGGTCGAAACCGTCTTGGCGGTAGTCTCCCAAGTGAACTCGCCCTTCGACATACTCCGCCTCACCTATCCATTCCCAACCGCGCCATAGGGAGCGCAGGTGAATCCGGCCTCCGAGCTCTCGCTCGACCGAGGGGCCGCCGGCGGTGCTGACCTCTGAATCTCTTCGCCACTCGTGGCTCGTTCCGCGTACGCCTCCGATCACGGTCACAGCGAACCCGCGCTCGTCCTCCGAGACTCGCGCGTAGGACAACTCGGCTCGGCTGGCGGACTGCGTTTCGCTGTCGCTCGAGCTGAAGCCCGGCCGCGTCCGGCTCTCGGATTCTCTCCGTGCGCGGCTGCTGCTAACTACGAGCCCGAAGCGGTTCGTCCCGCCCAGGCGAAGCCCTCCGACCAGAGACGTATTTGAATCTCGAACTTCACGCCCAACGCCGGCGCAAACGACGGCCCTCCCCGCGCTCAGGTTCACCGCACCCTGGTCGACCTCGCTGAAATCGTCATGGTAGATCCAGGACTCGCGGGCGTTCACGAATCCCAGGTCATGGAGCGAGGTGAAGAGACCTCCCGCCAACCGCGGCGACATCGACAAGGCGCTCGAGGTGCCATCTCCTCGCGCCGCGGACGAAGAAAGCAAACCGATCAGCACGATGAGCGCGGCGCGACGTTGACGCCGCGCGCTCATGGCGCCACCCGCACATCGACGGAATAGAATAGGTCGTCCAGATTGAAGGTGGAGCTCATCGATCCGACCATTTCAGCTATGCGCCATCGGTAGCGCACTCCCCATCCGACACTCTGTGTAAGTGACTCGCGCGTGGTTCCGCGGCGAGCAACCGTGGTGCCGTCGGGAGGCGATGTCTCCGAATAGGACCGGC
>CAZZAH010000748.1:0-1245 GCA_964652115.1 uncultured bacterium
AACGAGCCCTGCATGAGAAAGAGCGACCTGTGTCACGTTGTACGTAAATGCTGGAATGGGGCGGTGTCACGCGACTTCGTTGTACTCAAATGCTGGAACGCTCCCGCCCGCCGCGATGCTTGTTGTACCTAACTCTTGGACTGCGCGGAAGCCGCGCGAACCGCTGCGAGGCTGTCACACGGTCGGCTGCTTCGTTCACTTGTCCGCGAAGCGGCTCCGGCCAAGTCTGAGCCTTTTCAAGAATACCGAGCCGCCTTTCCGAGGACACCGAGATTAGGAACTCACGGAGCATCGTGTTGACATGGACGGGCGCACGGAAGAATTGCTGGCCCCGGTCACCGAGCAAGAGTTGGGTCAACGCCGCCATGACCTTGAATCTGGCGAACCAGGGCAACGCTGGGAAGTGGAGGCGACCAAATCGGCCGCCACTCAGGTTGTACCGCCGATCGAACTCATCCGGAGTGAGGAGATCAGCCAGAGCATGTCGGGCATGGCGTTCACCTGCTATGTTGCTGCGCAGCAGGACGACGGTGATTAGCTCAGCCATGAGATTCACGAAGGCTCCTGCCGACATCGTGCCAATCCAGAACCGTGCCGGTGCGCGGCCATGCACAAGGCTGGCCAGCAGATCACTTTCCAGGCGGGCAATGATCTCGGTGCCGCTGGAGTTGGGGATGCAATGCGTGGGCCGGAGCGAAGACTGGCACTGCTCGCAGGAGAAGCCATGGCATGGCAGACCGATATGCCCGCAACGGCCACAGTGGTCGACCAAGGGTGTGAGGTGGCGAGGACAGTGCGTTTGAAAGGCGAAACAGGAGTCGGCGCGTGACAACGGGGGTGCATCATCGCTCGCACAGCACTCGGCACAAACGGGCAGGATGAGGGTGAGTGGTCGGTCGCTTCCGGCGGGGCCGCGCACGGCGTGATGCGTGAACCAACCTGGATCGACGTGAGGGAAACGCAGACGGAGTTCGAGAGCATGAATCCGCTCCGTTGGTAAACGGGCGAGGGTGGCGAGGCGCGATCGCCAAGGGCCCGGTAGGCAAAACTCGGCGTCTCGCAGGATGGGCAGATTCTGGTCGGTCTCCCTGAGCGCGTCGAGGAGTTCACCGACCGAAAGCCAGTTGGCAGCGGCCACGCGGCGCAGCCAAGACGAAATCAACTCGTCACCGTGAGGCCGTGGTGCAATGGGCAGGCAGTCGGGTACGAACCAGGATTGCCTCATCCGGCCACCCGCCTGCTGCG
>CAZZAH010000748.1:1255-2056 GCA_964652115.1 uncultured bacterium
ACCTGGCCCAGGTGCAGGAGATTGCCGCCGGTGTGCTGCGTCGATCCGAGATCGAGACCAGCGTGTGCGCAACCAAGTCGTCAGTGAGGTCAGCGGCGTCAATCCGCTCGGAGCCGCTCTCAATCGCCCGGATGGCGGCCGTTTCCATCAGACGGCACACCCGCACCATGACCCCCTCGGTGAGTGCGTAGATACGCCGTTGCAATTTGGGGTCGCGCAACGCCGACGGTCGCCGCAGTGGCAATACCGACGCGAAGCTGGCAAGCAACTGCGTCAGGGTCGCATCATCCTTCCAGGCCGGCAACTCGAAAGCCTCGAAGCGATCAGCGAGTTGCTGATCCGTCATCAGAGCCTGCTTGGCCTCGTGAGTGCCGGCGCAAACCAGCGGGACACGCAGTTCGTTGGCGAGAAAGCGAATCGCGTTGAGAAAGATGCGCTGCTCACGGAAAGTGCCCGCCAGGATCGAGTGCACTTCATCCACGACGAGCATCCGCACCTCCAGCTGCCGAGCGACCACGCGGCTGCGCTGACGGAGTGTTGCGGTGCTCAGTCCGACGGGCAGAACCGTGCCGAGGCCGACCAAGAGTTCCTCGTAGAAATCCCGCTCGGCCGGCAGCGGCGGCATCTGAATGGCGGCCACCGGCACACGCGTGGTCCCTGTGATCTCGTCAAAGCTAGATCGGTTATCACGCAGGAACTTCTGGATGATGCGTGTCTTGCCCATCCCTGTTGCGCCGAACAGCAGTACGCAGGGCATCCGGTCACGCGGCGGATGGGCCAGCAGATCCTGCAGCCGATTCA
>CAZZAH010000749.1:0-2051 GCA_964652115.1 uncultured bacterium
GAGCGGCACATTGCAGCGCGCGGTGTCGGGTCGAATCGTGGTGGTTCGCTAGGAACAGCGGGGTGAGCGCGGCGGAGAGGTCGCGCTCACCCTGTTTCTTATGGGAAGGCGGGTCGACGGAAGACCCGACATCGGAGGACCGAAAGCCGTGAGCTTCGGAAGAGTGCGCGGGTGGTGCAGCAGGCGGGTCAAGACGACCGGCGTGCTCGTGCTTTGGGTCGCTCTGCTCTCTGTGCTCTGGGTTTCCGGCGCCACCGCCGGCACCACGGGAAAGATCTCGGGCACGATCGTCGATCAGGACAAACAGCCGCTCCCCGGTGGTACCGTCGTCGTCCTCGGCCAGAAGCTCGGCGCGTTCAGCGACGCGCAGGGGCACTACGACATTCTGAACGTCCCGGCCGGGACCTATGACCTCAACGTGACCAGCATCGGATACAAGACGCTGGTGGTGAAGTCGGTCGTCGTTTCCTCGGACGAAACGACACGGCTCGATTTTACGGTCGAGCAGACGACGCTCGCGATGGAGGAGGTCGTGATCACGGCGGAGCGGCCGACGGTCGACGTCAACCAGACGAGCTCGCGGGTCAGCCTCACGAGCAAGGAGATCGACGCGCTGCCCGTGCAGGACGTCGACGACATCGTCAATCTGCAGGCGGGCGTGGTCGACGGGCACTTCCGCGGCGGGCGCCTCGGTGAGGTGCAGTACCAGGTCGACGGCGTCAGCGTGAACAATCCTTACGACAACAAGAGCACGCTCAGTCTCGATCGCTCGGTCTTGCAGGAAGTGCAGGTCATCAGCGGCACCTTCGACGCGGAGTACGGCCAGGCGATGAGCGGCACCGTCAACGCCGTGCTGAAGGAAGGGAGCAAGGAATTCAAGTACACCGCCGAGGCCTTGAGCGGCGGCTTCGTCTTCCCCGGAAACGAGAAGCGCCTGACCGACGACACGGTGCGCCCGAGCGCGGAGCAGAGCTTGACCGCATCGCTCAGCGGACCGACCGGCCTCGCGAGCACGGTCTTCCTCCTGAGCGCTCGAGTGTCCGCCTCCGACGACTTCACCCGCGCCACGCGCCGCTTCGTCCCCACCGACTCGTCGAACTTCGAATCGAAGGACTTTCGTCCGACCGGCGACGGCAAGAGCCTCGCCCTCGGCTACAGCGATGAATGGTCCGGCGCCGCGAAGGTGAGCAACAGCTCGATCGAGAACCTCGCCTTGAGCTACTCCGCCATCTGGGACGCAGGCAGGAGGCAAGGCGGCGACTTCTCGTGGCGCTTCAATCCGGATGGCCAGAAGAAGCAGCACGTCTTCGCCATCACCCACGGGATCGACGTCACCAAGGCCGTGAACCGGAGCACCTTCTTCAACCTGGCCTACCGGCAAAACTACTTCCACTACCGGGACATGGCGTTCGACAGCGTGTGGGACCCGAGGTATGACGCCGCGGGCCCGCCCCTCGGCGACCCTTCCTACGAGAACGGCGCCGTGATCCAGGGGGTCGACTTCGGTCGCTTCGAGCAGACGAGCAACGTGCATGTGATCAAGGGGGCGGTCTCCAGCCAGGTTAATCCGGAGCATCTGGCGAAGGTCGGAGGAGAGGCCCAGTTCGGCACCATCGACTTCGGCTCGCCCGGGTATCTGCGCTTCGCTTCGGTCAACGGTGTCGAGCAGCTCGTTCGTCACGTCGACGAGCCGCCGGACTTTCCGGGCGTCAGGAGCTACAAACCGCTCATCTTCGCCGCCTTCGCGCAGGACCAGATGGAAACGCGCGACATCACCCTTCGCGCGGGGCTAAGGCTCGATGTCTTCGATCCGCGCTCGTCGCTGCCGAGCGATCTCGCGAACCCGGCCAACGCCATCGCGGGCTCGCCGGAATCGCATAGCGTAGCGACGACGACCAAGGCATCGTTCTCGCCGCGGCTCGGCGTCGCCTATCCCATCACCGAGCGTGCGGGCCTTCACTTCGCCTACGGGCACTTCTACCAATTCCCGCAGCTCGGGCAGATCTTCGCCAACTCCGACTACAACATCCTGAGCCGCCTCCAGGCGGGAG
>CAZZAH010000750.1:0-2051 GCA_964652115.1 uncultured bacterium
ACGGCCTCTGTCACGAGGACGTGGTTCGGTCGGTCGTCGCGGAGGCTCCCGCGGCGCTCGAGGCGCTGATCCGCATGAGGGTCCCGTTCGATCGCGACGGCGCGGACGATCGCCTTCTCCTCGGGCGCGAGGGAGGCCATCGCGTTCGGCGCGTGGCTCACGCGCACGGAGACTCGACGGGGAGGCAGATCCAGCTGGCGCTCTCGCGGACCGTCGAGTCGACGGCGGGAGTCCGGGTCGCCGAGGATGCGTTCGCGATCGATCTCATCACCGATTCGGGGAGGTGCGTGGGGGTCGTGGTCGATGTAGCCGGCGAACTGCGCGCGGTGTGGGGCGGCGCGGTCGTCCTGGCCACAGGAGGAGCAGCGCGGTTGTTCCGCGAGAGCACGAATCCGGCGGTGACCACGGGCGACGGGATCGCGATGGCCTATCGCGCGGGCGCGTCGCTTCGGGACATGGAGTTCATGCAGTTCCACCCGACCGTGCTCTATGTGCCCGGGGCCCCGAGGAAACTCGTCTCCGAGGCGGCTCGCGGCGAGGGGGCCATCGTGCTCGACCCCAAGGGGGAGCGCTTCCTGGCGGCGTTCGACGCTCGCGGCGAACTCGCTCCCAGGGACGTGGTGTGCCGCGCCATGGTGGCGCACATGCTGGCTCATGGTTTCACGCACGTTCTGCTCGACCTGCGGCACGTCGATCCGAAGCGTCTCGCGGAGCGATTGCCGGGGGTCATCGAGACCGGGCGCGCGGTCGGGATCGACGTGACCCGCGAGCTGCTGCCGGTGCGGCCGGCCGCGCACTACACCGTCGGGGGAATCGTCGCGAATCTCGATGGGCGAACCGACGTGGAGGGGCTCTTCGCGGCCGGCGAAGCCACATCGAGCGGACTGCACGGTGCGAATCGTCTGGCCTCGAACAGCCTGCTCGAGGGAATGGTCAGCGGCGGGCGCGCAGGCGCGGCTGCCGCGCGTGAGGCTGCGCGTGCGGGGCACATGACGGTGCGAAATCTCACCGGCGCCGCACCGGGGCCGGCGGCCGGCGAGGTGGACGTGGACGATCTGATGCGCTCGGTCGAGAGCCTCGTGTGGCGAAAGGCCGGGGTCCGGCGGAGCGGAACGGAGCTGGCCGAGGCGCTCACCGATCTCAGGCGATGGAATCGACTCGAGCTCGGCCGCACCATGCCGGATCAGCGCGGAGCGGAGGCGCAGAACCTCTGCATCCTGGCCGAGTTGCTCGTGGAAGCGGCCATCGAGCGCCGCGAGACGCGCGGCGTCCACTGGCGCACGGATCACCCTGCGCGTGACGACGAGCACTTCCGGGTGCACGTGGTGCAGAAGCGCGGACAGCCGGCCCGTCTCGAGCCTCTTCCCGGGACCAAGGGGACGGGCGCATGAAGTCCGGGGCCGACGGAGTCGTGCGGAACGCGGGGGATCGCCGGCGGCAGCGGGCGATCGTCGTGGGACTCGAACTCCCGGATGCCCCCGCGACTGCGGAGCCGCCGCTGGCCGAGCTGAAGCGACTGGCCGCGACCGCCGGCGCGACCGTCGTCGGCGAACTCGTCCAGCGCCGGTCGAAGCGCGACGCCACCTACTTCATCGGGAAGGGCAAGGTCGGCGAGGTGGCCGCGCTGGCGGCGGCGCAGAACGCAGACGTGGTGATCTTCGACAACGATCTCTCGCCGGCGCAGGAGCGCAACCTCGAGGAGGAGATCGGCAGGAGCATCGTGGATCGGAGCCGGTTGATCCTCGACATCTTCGCCACGCGCGCGCGCTCCCGCCAGGCGGCGCTGCAGGTGGAACTGGCGCAACTCGAGTACCAGAAGCCGCGGCTGAAGCGGATGTGGACCCACCTCGAACGCATGGAGGGCGCGATCGGATCGCGCGGTCCCGGCGAGAAGCAGATCGAGGAGGACAAGCGGATCATCAGCAAGCGCATCTCCACGCTCAAGAAGCAGCTCGAGACCGTGGAGGTCCAGCGCGCGAGCCAGTCCGCGTCGCGCTCCGAGTACTTCAAGGTCTCGCTCGTCGGATACACCAACGCGGGCAAGAGCACGC
>CAZZAH010000751.1:0-2046 GCA_964652115.1 uncultured bacterium
GCCGTCGGGATCGGCCAGCCACTGGAAGCAGTCGAGGATGTCGTTGTTGAAGGCGTTACCCACGCCCTGGTTGATCGGGTTGGCGGCGATCCACTGCGCCGCGGGCGCGACGCCGATCGAATCGCCGAGCACGAGGCCTGTGATGGAGCCCATGACGTGCGTGCCGTGACCATTCGCGTCGAAGGGGAAGCTGGTCGTGCCGATCACGTCGCGCCAGCACTCCGAGGCGGGATGCGCGCCGCCGAAGCCGCGCCAACGCGTGCGAAGCGCCGGGTGGTTGCCGTCGACGCCGGTGTCGAGGTTGGCGACGAGCGTGCCCTCGCCGCGGATGCCGAGTTCGCTCCACACCTGGTCCGCGTGAATCGCGCGGAGGCCCGGCGTTATGCCGATGCCGAGCGCGGGCGTGCCGCCCGATTCCACGACCTCGGCCGCGAAGAGGACGGCGGTGATGCTTCGCTCGACCCGCTCGACCTCAGCGCGGTTGGCGATCGCCTGGAAGGCCGCGCGATCGGCGCGAACGACGATGAGGTTCGCGATCCAGTACGGCGTGTATCCGGCGGCCGTGCCCTGCGCGCGGCCCGCGTCCAGCGCGGCGAGGAGCGAGGTCTGCGTTTCTTCGGCCTTCGCACGAAGCGCGTCGACGACCTCGCGATGCGCCTCGCCGCGTGACGCATGCCGCGCGGCGAGTGAAGCCTTGAGCGCCTCGAGATCCACCTGGTCTTTCATCACCACGATCGCGGTCGCGTGCTCGACCGGCGCGAGGCGCGCGAGCTCAGCTTCGAAGGACTCCTCGATCGTGCCCGCGCCTGCCGCGGTTGAGAGCGTGAGGCCCAGCGGAAAGGAGAGTAAGAGGCCGACCGCTGCGCAGGCGTTGAATCGCTTCATCATGGTCCCCCCGAGGAAACGGGCTGGGGCGCTCCTCCTCGTCGAGCAGGCACGGGAAGGGCAAATCCGGGGCGAGCCAAGGATAGAAGAAGGCCACCCTCGGATCCATGACGTAGATCCCGAGGGTGGCCTTCTTAGAGCAGGACTCGAACGAGTCGATTACCGGACGAGAAGCATCTTCCTCTCCGCGCGGTAGTCTCCCGACTCGAGCTTGTACAGATAGACGCCCGAAGCGAGCTGGTGGCCCGCGTCGTCACGCCCGTCCCAGATGACCTGATGCTCGCCCGCGCTCTGCGAGCCGTTGAGCAGCTCGCGCACGCGACGACCGCTCGCGTCGAAGACCGAGACCTTCGCCACGTCGTTCGCCGCCAGCCGGAAGCGGATCATCGTCTCCGGCCGCGCCGGGTTCGGGCGGTTGACGAAGAGGTAGGTGCCTACTGCCGGGATATCCTCGACGCCGGCCGGCGGGGCCGCCACGCCGTCGATCGAGAAGTCATCGATTCCCGCCTCGACGATGTCGTCGACGCCGGTGTCGCACGCCTTGAAGCGGATCTTCACCTGGCTGGTGAACGTGATGAAGTCGGAGAGATCCATGACCTTCTCCGTCCACGCGTTCTCGGTCGTGCCGAGGTTCTCCATGTCGACCCAGGTGGTGCCGTTGTTGCTCGAGGCCGAGATCTGGAAGTTGCCGGTCTGGCTGTTGCCCATCCGCGCCCACCAACGCCAGTAGGAGGCGAGGGCCGCGGTGGCGTTCGACAGATCGATGACCGGAGAGGTCAAGGTTACACAGCCGTTGTCGACATCCGACTGACCCGGGCTGCCGCCGGTCGTGCCCTTCTTGGTGAAGAAGCAACGAACGCCGGGCGCCGCGGTGTGATCGTCCGCCGGCTCACACTGCTGGCCGCTGTAGATCGTGCCGATCGGATCGTCACGAACCCACTGACCGGCGGGTGCGTCGCCGCTCGCGATCAGGCTCCAGCCCTTGTCGGTCTCGGCGTCGTCGTTGAAGAAGGTCTGCGAGAGAAGGATGTCGTAGAGGCCGAGCGGCGCGTTCGGCGGATCGACCGCGCCGTTGCTCGCGACGTCGGTGGCGTGGATGTAGAACTCCACGTGATCACCGATGTGCTGATGCGGGATGTTGCCGGTGAAGTCGCTGCCGAC
>CAZZAH010000752.1:0-2038 GCA_964652115.1 uncultured bacterium
CCTGTATACGCGCCTCCCGGGCCGTGAGTGATGGAAGACAACGACGCCTGGTTCATGCAGAAACAAGCGTCTCACGAATTCCTCGCTCATCTTCCAGATCGCCGCCAGTTCGTCGACGGAATAGTGTTCCTCAAAGGTCATCTCTTGGCCGGCCATCTGGCTACTCCGTGAGTGAATGCCGGTAGTCTTCACCCGGCACCTTCCAGATTGCTTTTAGGATTCCCTCAGGCGATTCGATCGAGAATTGGTCCTCTGCCGTAAACATGAACATTCGGAGACCACGGTGTTCGGGGGGGTCTACGTCGTTGGCAGCGTTCAGCAGATTGGTGGCGCGCTCGGCCGTCGTGGTCAACGTCAAGACCAGTACATTGCGCGCGCCGTAGCGCTTCTCCAGCCGACCACTGCGCCAGTACGCCCAGTAACCCCGAAGCTTGGTCAGGTACCGCTTCACGGTCATAGTGGATCGGTCTGCTTCAAGAAACAGATGGATACGGTTCCGTCCTTCAGGTTCATTGCGCAGCATCAGAACAAAGTAGGAATCCGGGCACACTGGAATTCGTTCCTCCCAATCCGAGTGAGAAACGACGACGTGATCCCAAATATCTGTGCCCTGTATCCAGCAGGCTATCTCGACTGAGCCTGCCGCGCGGCACGCGAGGGTCAGAGCGGTCCTGAAGCGACTGATCATCAGGCCATGTTCGAGGTAGCCGGGTCGAAGGAGGCGATTCGACTCTGCCTTGCTGGTGCTCTTGTGCCCGGTGCAGGCAAGGTCGATCACTCTGTTCGCGCCGACCCCTGGTGCGTACGCCATTGGGGCGTTGCCCATCAGCCGTTGGGCTCGCGGGCGGTCCACGATTCCAGCGTGAAACAGCGCTTGCAAGCGCCTCAGAATCACCTGCTTTGAACCTGGGAGCAGAGCGAGGAGTTCGCAGGAGGAGATCAGCCGATGCTCGACGACCGTCCGGACAATTTCACGGTCTCGATCCTGAAGTACGAATGGGATCTTGCTAAACCGATGCCGGCGCAGACGAGGGCGCCGTTTCTGTAGAGTCTTGTTCATTCCCTGAAGCTCCGAACATCATGGGGGCGGCGCTGCTCCTCAGCTTCGGCAACCGCCTCGTCGAGGAGACGCCGACGGTCCTCAATGGCTCGATTGGCGTCCGCGACGGGCTGCGCGTACGGGCATCGCTCCATCACCCGCCTCCGATAGCGGTGTGCTCTCCCGTCGACCTGAACTGGCGAAACGTCAGCCGTCCGGATGTGCCATACGGGACCGTTGCCGATCTTCACGAGTGCCTCCCGGTGGCCCAATCCGTGAACCAAGGCGATCCGCTTTTCCCATTCCTCACTGAGGGAGAAGAACTGTCGTCCAGATTCTTCGGAAAACTCTTCGTGGGTGACCACGTTCACGACGCTTCGCGTGCGGCCCGATGTCCTGGTGCGGCCTGTTCCTGACGACTCGCTTCGGCCAGAAGAGCGTCCTATCTGGCTGCTGCTCGACTCGCTGCGTTGGAACGGGTGGTCCTCCCAGCGATAGGACCAGTCATCTGGAAATTCTCCGTGTGAGTCGGTGATCGATTCACTGCCACCCGATGACTCTCCCCACGAGCTTCCAGCCGACTGCGACCAACCCTCTGACTCGGAGACCGATTCGCTCTCGACTTCGCGGAGTTCGCTGATGGGACGGAACTTTGTCTGGACTGTGCGGTGCTTCACGACGTCAGATCGAACGTCGCCGGTGTACAGCTCGCGGGCCATGCGCTCGGCTTCGTCTCTTGGAAGTCCACCCATTACGATCTTCAAACGGCATCCAGTCAGGACTGACGAACAAATGTCGGGGTCCTCTCGCTCAAGCTGGTGAAGTCTTTGATGCGCCAGCCAGAATCGGACGTACTCGGCGGGTGTCTTGTCGAGGGAACCGCGCGTACGCTGGTTGTTGCAGCGCCAGAGCCAGTTCCGAGTGCATTCGCGCACGTCTTCGATCGATTGGTGAATATCCGGGTCAGAGCCGGTTGGCACCCCTTCCCGCTCGTGAACC
>CAZZAH010000753.1:0-2035 GCA_964652115.1 uncultured bacterium
CCCCCCCCCCCCCCCTTTTTTTTTAATGATACGGCGACCACCGAGATCTACACGTCGGAGACGGTCACCAACGTCGACGTGCTGAACAACATCGAGAAGGTCCTCCGGCCCACGCTCTGATCGATTCGTTCTTCTTCCGATCGGGGAAGCGGGCGGCCCTTTCGTCGCCCGCTTCCGCCTCGGCTCTGCTCCTCGCCACGCGGGACCTCGTGATCACTTCGCTCCATCTTTCGCGCGCGATGCTTCGAGTCCTGCTCCGGCTGCTGCTCTGCGGTTGCCTAGCGACGCTCTGCTCGACGGTTCGGGCCGAGGACGCCGCGCCCGACTCGGTCGCCGCGGCCGCCGTCGCACCCGACAGCCGCGCGTATCTCGAACAGCTCCTCGCGGAGGCCGAGCGCCAGCACCTCGACCAGGATCGCTACTGGCGGGTCCTGCTTCACTACAAGGACGGCCTCCTCGGAGCGGCGAGCGTGGTCGACGATCCGAAGTTCTTCGCCGACCCGAACGGCAAGCACGACCCCAAGGCCGAGCTTCGCGCCACCCTCGCCTCCTTCTTCACCCCCGCGCTGACCGACACGACCGGCGGGAAGAAGCACCCCGTCTGCCGCTTCGCCGCGCGCCTCGAGTGGCTGAAGGAGAAGCTCCGGATCGACGAGAGCCGATTGCCGGTGCCGCGATGCGAGCCGCTCGAAACTCTCTTGGCGCAGATCCAGCCCGAGTCGGCGACCGTGATCTTTCCGACCGCGCACATGAACAGCCCCGCGTCGATGTACGGGCACACGCTGCTGACGATCGAAACCGCGTCCAAGAGCAAGCTGCTCGCCTACGCGGTCAACTACTCCGCCATGACCAGTGGCACCAACTTCGCGCCGGTCTACATGGCGAAGGGGCTCTTCGGCGGCTATCCCGGCTACTTCTCGGTGCTGCCCTACTACGCGAAGCTGCAGGAGTACAGCGACGT
Source organism: uncultured bacterium (assembly GCA_964652115.1). Lineage (GTDB taxonomy): Bacteria > Eisenbacteria > RBG-16-71-46 > CAIMUX01 > CAIMUX01 > JADJQY01. Next base: position 962 of record CAZZAH010000753.1, read on the forward strand.
CAACGACCGCGACATCTGGGAGTACCCGCTCAACCTTTCGCGCGAGGAGGTCGACCGGCTCGTTCGCCACACCTACGAGCTCGACAGCATCGCGACGAAGTACTACTTCTTCGGGGAGAACTGCTCGTATGGGCTCCTCTTCCTGCTTGATGCCGCGCGGCCGTCGCTTCACCTCTCGGATCGATTCAGCTGGTGGGTGATTCCGATCGACACCATCCGCTCGGTCAAGAAGGCCGGCCTGATGGAGAGCGCGATCTACCGGCCGTCGAAGTCGACCAAGATCGAGTACCTCTCGCACCTCGTCGACGAGAAGGGCCGCGATGACGCGTGGGATCTATCCCACGGAAAGGAGACGCCGGACTCGGTCCTGGCGAGGGCCGATTCGACCGAGGAGAAGATCCGCGTCTTCGACCTCGCGACCGAGTACCTGCAGTACGCCTATGCTCGGGGCGACCTCTCGAAGGCCGAGTACCTGCCGCGCTTCCTCAAGACGCTCGAGGCGAGGAGCAGCCTCGGCGCGACCGAGGAGTGGCGCTACTCGATCCCACCGCCGCCGCGGCCCGACGACGGCCATCGCTCCGATCGCTTGCGCATGGGAGGCGGCGTAGTCGAGGACGAGCCGTTCCAGGAGCTCCGCCTGAGGCCCGCCTATCACACGCTCCTGGACCGCGAGCTCGGGTACAAGCGCGGCTCGCAGATCGTCTTTGTCGACGCGGCGGTCCGTTACTATTCCGATCAGCGACGCGCGAAGCTCGAGTCGGTCGACCTGATCGACATCATGTCGCTCGCGCCGCGTACCCGCTTCTTCAAGCACGTTTCGTGGAAGGTAAGGACGGCCTTCTATCGCCGCACGTTGGCGAACCACCGCCAGTACTTCGTCTGGGGCTTGAATCCCGGGGCCGGCTTGGCACGCGAGCAGAGGCTCCTGGGCCTGGGATACGCTCTGCTCGAAACGGACCTCAACGTCGGCGGCGCGCTCCAGGATCGGTATGCGCTCGGCGGCGGCGGCTCGATCGGTTTGATCAAGGACATCGGGCCGTGGCGCGGCATCGCGCAAGCACGCTATCTGCGGTA
>CAZZAH010000754.1:0-2035 GCA_964652115.1 uncultured bacterium
ATCGAGGGCGCGAGCGCGGCGGGCGGCGCGGCGCTGGTCGAGTTCCTCTCCGACGGAACGCCCTGCATCTCGTACTAGGTGTGTAGCAACGGATGGTGAGCGTGGCCTCGCTTGGCCACGCGTCCACCCGGGTGGAGCAAAATGGCTGAGTCGGAAGACCTCACCCGCCTCGAACCGGCTCGCGTGTTCGACGGCGGCGACCTCGACTGCGGTTCGGGGCTCGTGCTGCTGATCCGAGAGCACATGCTGCAGGTGCCCGATGACGGCGTACTCGAGATGCGCTCGCGCGAGCCGTCGGTCGGTTCGGATCTCCCACCGTGGTGCCGCATCGTCGGACATCAGTATCTAGGCGCGATCAGCGACGGCGGGCCGACCGTCCGCTACTTCGTGCGGAAGAGCGGCCAGGCTTCGCAGGCGGAAACAGAGGCGCTCGACGCGGACAAGCGGAAGGCGCAGAGCTACGAATGGCGCCTGCGCGTCCGCGCGGCGGGACACTTGGAGAGCACCGCCTACTGCCGCAACTTCTCGATCAAGGCGGGGCAACCGGCCAGCTTCGAGGAGAAGGACGCGCATCCGTCTTCGATCGAGCTGCTGCTCGGCTCGCTCGGTACCGCGCTCTCGACCGGCTTCGCGAGCGAGTGTGCGCGCGCGGGAGTCGAAGTCGATGACATCGAGCTGACGGTGAAGGGACGATTGGGAAACCCACTCGCCCACCTCGGGCTCGGTGAGGGAGATCCCGGCCTGGTGAGCATCGACGTCCGCTTCTTCGCCTCGACCATGGCGAATCCGGCGGCCGTGAGGACGGCGTGGCAGCTCGCGGTCGAACGATCGCCGATCGCGACCACCCTGGCCCGCGCGACTGCGCTGACCATGAATCTAGTCATACTCTGAGCCGCGGACACGGTCCGGACGGGCGCGCGGCCGGAGAACGGAGCATTCGATGTTTGAAGTTACTCAGGTCGGCAGCTGGCCGCGGTCCCACGAGCTCCTCACCGCTCTTCGAAACAAGCAACACGAGCGGATCTCCTCCGCCGAGTTCGATCGAATCGCTGATCACGAGGTGGAGACCTGCGTGCGCGCGCAGCTCGACGCCGGCGCGGACATCATCGTCGACGGGGAGATCCGTCGGGACAACTTCTACTCCTTCGTGACCGACAAGCTTGACGGCACGCGGTTGATGTCGCTAGCGGAGATGCTCGACACGGTGGAGGACAAGGCGGCCTTCGAGGAGATGCTCAACACCCTCGATGTGCCCGCGTCGTCCATCAAGAACCCCACCTGCGTCGGCCGCATCGCGCGGCGCGAGTCGCTCACCGGTGGCGAGCTCGCCTATGTCCGCACGCTCACCGACAAGCCGGTGAAGGTGACGCTGCCCGGGCCCTATCTCCTGACGCGCGCGATGTGGGTGAGCCAGTTCTCGCGCGCCGGCTACCGCGACAAGATGGAGATGGGCCAGGACGTCGTGCGCGTGTTGCGCGAGGAGCTCCAGGAGTTGGCCGCGGCCGGCTGCGAGTTCGTCCAGTTCGATGAGCCGGTGCTGACCGAGATCGTGATGTCCGACGAATGCGATCGCCGCACCTTCATGTGAGCGACCCTAGCGACCCGCCGGGACGCGGGCACGGAGCTCGAATACGCTGCCGATCTGCTCAATCAAGTCGTCGCCGACGTGCGCGGACCGCGAATCGGGCTGCATGTTTGCCGCGGGAATTGGAGCCGCGATGAGTCGGTGCTGCTGACCGGCGATTACACGCCGCTCCTTCCCGCCTTCGCGCGGATGCGAGTCGATCAGTTCGTGCTCGAGCACTCGACGCCGCGCGCGGGGGAGATTGCGGTGGTCGGCCGTGCGCTCGCCGACCGTGAGATCGGGCTTGGGGTGGTGAACCCGCGCACCGATGCGGTCGAGTCGATCGACGAGATCGTCGCGCGGGCGGAGGAAGCGTTGGTGTACTTCCCGCCGGAGCGCATCTTCCTGAATCCAGACTGCGGCTTTGGGTGCTTCGCGAATCGGTGCGTGAACGATCACACGACGGCGGCG
>CAZZAH010000755.1:0-2032 GCA_964652115.1 uncultured bacterium
CCTCCTTCGCCGGCCTGGCGTATGCCGAGATGGTGTCACCGGGCAGCGCGTTCCGGACGATCAAGGAGTAGCGCGACGTACGAGGCACCGCGGCGGCGTCACCGCGCGAGGATCACGTGCATCGCTTGTACATCGTCGCCGCCCGCGACGCGCGCGAAGTAAACCCCCGAAGGCATCGAGCGCCCGGATGCATCCCGACCGTCCCACATGCGTGTAACCACTTCGCCGGCGCGATACATTCCGGCCGCGAGCATGATCAAGCGCCGGCCGCTCGCGTCGAAGATCCCGAGGGAAGCCTCTCCACTTTGGGCCAGCGAGAAGCGGATGCGCGGCGAGGCGCTCGCGTTCGAATCGATCGAGAGCTGCAGTGCTTGGCCACCCAGTGCGTCCGAGCTCTCGACCGCCGTTGGGTTCACCAGGCGCGCGCGCATGATCGTGCTGTTGGTGCCTCCGACGAGGAAGCCGCCCTCGAGCGCGAAGACCCGATCGCCGCCGTAGATCGCCGGTATCGAAATCGTGCTCCAGGTCGCGCCGCCGTCGGTCGTTCCCAGCACCGAGACCGGCTGATTGAATGGGGTGAGCGTCGTGCAGTAACCACGCAGGTTGTCATGAAAGCTGAAGTAGCGCGCCGAGGACGAAATCACCTTCGTCCAGCTCGCGCCGCCGTTGGTCGTTCGATAAATCCCCGGGTTCTGGGCGTAGTTGCTCGACAGACCGTTCTGCTCGTCGAAGAAGTGGATGTCGAAGACGTAGTCGGTGAGCCCGCTGGTGCCGATCGCGGTCCAGAGCGCGCCCGCGTTGGTCGTCTTCCAGACCCGCGGCGCGTTCGAGCCTCCGCCCGCCGCGAAGCCGATCTGCTCATCGAGGAAGGACACCGAGGTCACGAACTGGTTGGTCGGAATGCCGGTCGTCCGTTGACTCCAGGAAAGGCCGGTGTCGGTGCTCCAGAAGACCGCGCTCCCGGTGTTGCCCCAGCCGGCGGCGAAGGTCTCGTTCGCGCTCGGCGCCGCGAGATCGAACACCTGGACGCCGTTCGAGAAGCTGTTCGGCAGCAGATGCGAGGTCCAGCTCCCGCCTTCGTCGCTCGAACGCCAGACCTTGTTCGGTCCGCTCCCTCCGGCCAGGAGCACATTGCTCGGCGTGAAGAGAAGCGCGTTCTGGAAGTTGATCTGTGGATCGGGCGTCTTGAACCAGCTATCGCCGCCGTCGGTGCTGGTGTGAAAGCGACGGACCGCCTGCCCGGGCTGCGTCGATCCCGCGAAGTACTTTCCGGCGGGGGTGCGCGCGAAGGTCGAGATGGTGACGCGGTCCTCGTCGTCGGGGCTGGTGGTGAAGTTGGTCCAGCTCACGCCCACGTCTGTCGAGCGCCAGAGGTCCGCGTCGCTCGTGACCGCGATCAGCGCGCCGTTGCTCAGCTGAATCAGATCGCCGATGCCGTTGGTCGAGCCGTCGTTGAGCGCGATCTCCCAACTTGCGCCGTCGTTGGTCGTCTCGAGCACGAGCGCGCCCTCGACGTGCGAGGAGATGAAGCGATGCGTGGGCGAGAGCACCAACGTGGTCGACTGGTAGACGAGGTCGTTCGGCACCATCGTGCTCGTCCAGCTCGCCCCGCCGTTCGTGGTGCGCACGGTGCGGAAGTCGGCCAGGAGGTCGATGCGCTGGGCGCCGATCGCGAAGCCCTCGTTGAACGAATCGCTTTCGGTGATTCCCGGCAAGGTGTTCCAGGTCAGGCCGCCATCGGTCGTGCGCCGGCAGCAACTCAAGCCGAGCGCGTAGCCGTTGTTTGCGTCGAGCCAGAGCTGCGTGTTCAGGGTCGCATTCTTTGGGCTTGGCCGAAGAGTCCAGCTCGCGCCGTTGTCGGTCGAGCGCAGCACCTGACCGCTCGCTCCAACCACGGACAGAGTCGTCGCGTCGATGCGCTCGAGATCGAGGAGCTCCGCGCTGGAAGGATTCGCGAGGGGCAACCAGGTCGCGCCGCCATCGAGCGAGTGGAAGAGGCCGGGCGCACTGCCCGCCGCGAGAAGATCGCCCG
>CAZZAH010000756.1:0-2031 GCA_964652115.1 uncultured bacterium
AGCATTGCTGGGAACGCGCGAGGACCAAGAGGTTCGCTATGAATGATCAGAGAGATGACCGGAACGAGCCGGAGCGCATCGACCTGTCCGCGCTCGATCCGGGAGCGGACGCGGCCCGCCTCGAGCGGATGGTCGCGCAGGTTCGCGTGGCGGCGACGCCGGAGCTACTGCGTCGCGCCTCGATCGCGCGGTCACGATTCGAAGGCTTAGGTCTCCTCGGCCTCTGCCTAAGGTGGCGCCGGTCGATCCTGGCCGCGTCCGCATTGCTTGCCATCGCCTCGAGCGCGACGTTGATCACCGTTCGAGCCACCACCGGCTCGACCACGACCGAACAAACGAGCCTGGCCGAAACGCTCGGCGTGCCGAGCGAGTGGACGCGCTGGCTCTCCACGCCGGACGCGACCCCGAGCGATCGAACGGACGCACCGGGCGCGAATCAACCCGGCGCGGGCGAGCAGAAGAGCGGAGGTGGCCGGTGACCGCGGATCTCGAGTCGCTCGGCCGCTTGCGCATTCAAGCGATCCTCCTCTTGGTCGTGGTCTTCGTGATCGGTGGACTCTCCGGCGCCGCGGTGGAACGCGCGCGTCACGCCCATCCGCCCGGTCCGCCGCATCACGGGGAAGGGCTGCCGCCGCCGCTTCATGACGCGCTCCAGCTGAGCGCCGATCAGGAAGCGAAGGTGGAAGAGATCATGAAGCGAAGCCGCCCGCGCGTGGAGGCGGTGATCCGCGAGACGCGGCCGCGCGTCCAGAGCGTGATGGACTCGGTGCACGCAGAGATTCGCGCCGTCCTCACGCCGGAGCAGCAGAAGATCTTCGATCGACTCGAGCCGTCGTTTGGTCCTCCCTTCGAGCGTGGTCGAGGTCCTCGCGGCATGGGCGGACCTTGGGGCGGTCCTCACGAAGGCGACTAACGAGCGAAGCGCGCGGCTTGTCTACCGGGACGTACCGAGCCTCGCGTGATGGGCACGCAGGGTAACGGAACACTAGGAGCGACGAGATGAAGTCGATTCACGCAGCGGCCTCCCTTTCCGTCCTCGGCCTCTTGGCCTTCGCCGCCTGCTCCTCCGACACGTCGAGCTCGCCGCAAGGCACCAACGTGACGGGCACGGTGGATCAGACCACCGACGATTCGACAGGCCTGTTCGATGAGTCGACCGGCGCGACGCACTTCCGTTTGGGCGTGCCCGGACCGCTCGACACCGATGCGATTCCGTCAGGCTGTGACTACGATGCGGCGCTGCAGCGCTTCGTCTGCGCGGTGACCACCGATGAGCATGGCGGCACGCACCGTCGGAGCTATGCCTTCCTCGATGCGAGCGGTGCTCCGCAGTCGGCCTACGACGAAGCGACCACCGCCTCGATGTCGCTCGAGGGGAGCTTCGACGCCACGCCGGAACTCGACGGCGAGAGCGGCGTCGTTCACCGCGCGCATGCCTTCGTGGCCGAAGGGCTCGACGGCGCCGAAACGAGCCGCAGATGGAACGGAACGATGACCGATCACAGCGAGGGCGTTCCTCCTCACGGCCCGGGCGGCTTCGGTGGTCCGCGCGGGCACGGACCCGGCGGACCTGGCGGGCACGATGGTCCTCCTCCGGATAGCACGCGCACGCCGCCTGACTTCTCCAGCCTGGTGTTCGACGGCACGACGACCATCGCGGGCGTCGTGATGCCGCATCCGCTCGGCGCGGAGACCTGGCCGCTCTCGGGAACGATCACGCACGCCGTTCACATCGAAGGCGGGCCTAACGGCACCGAGGACCGCACGGTCACGATCACCTTCAACGGCACGCGTTACGCGACGCTCAACGACGGCACCACCGACACCACCATCGACCTCAAGACGGAGGGTGGTCACGGTCCCGGTCCCGGCGGCCCTGGCGGTCCGGGCGGACACGGACCTCGTCACTAGCCTCGATTGACCCGGTCGGGGTGAGCGGCGGGACTACACGTCGCTCACTCCGACCCACACTTCGAAGATCCACTGTGCAAGGCTGGGCCAACGCTCGTTGGTCCAGCCTTCGTGCGACCA
>CAZZAH010000757.1:0-2025 GCA_964652115.1 uncultured bacterium
GGCTCTTCCGAGGTTTCGCGTCGCGCGCACCCCGAGCACGAAGGCTCGGCTGACAACGGGCGGGCCCCGCCGGGGGGGAACAACGACGAGGCCCGATTAGGCCGGGCTCACCACCGCGCCCGGCCACCCTCACGGTCCGACGCTACGAGCGCCGGCCCCGACCGAGAAGCCAACCGGCCGCGATCCCGACGCAAGCGGCGCCGAGAATGAAGCGACCCGGGTGGCTCTTGACGTAGGTCTCCGCGCTCTGACCCATGACCAAGACCCGCGTCTTGGCCACGTCCTTGAGCCCGAGAGCCCAATCTTGTGCCGCCGTCTTCAGCGCTTCCCCCTTATCACCGAGAGCGCCATCCGACTCGACCGATCGCATCTTCGCCTGGGACATGACGAACCTCCGTGGTGCTTCCGTTCCCCGACCCCGCGCGGACTGCCATACCGCGCGGCGCTTCGACCTGATCGGCTCCGCTCGCCGCGCCGTGCTTGCTCGGCGCCGAGCGGCCCCGTCCGGCGCCGCGTGAGGAATGGAATCGAAACTCCTGTGCCGCGTCGCGATCGTGGCTCGCGCCGGAAGCGTGGCCGGCGTCGAGGTAAGGGAAGGGCAAGCTCAGCTTGAACTTGATGCGGCAGGCCGGTGGAGGCCCGAGCATGAGCCTCGCGAGAAGCGAACGCCGCGCGTCCTCGCGCCGTGCAAATCGCGCAAGCCATCCTCGGCGAGTTGCACGGGCGCGATCGCACTGCTTCGCGCGTACGCGCGAGAAGCGGCGACTACCGCGACGGCGGGAACTTGATGCCCATCGCCTGGGCGATTTTTCGCGGCACCGCCGTGTTGTCGAAGCTGCCGGAGAAGAGCTCTGCCTCGGCGCCTGAGGCGCTCACCGGGATGAGGATGCTGCTGTGGTCGTGGCTCGACCAGAGGATGCCGGCCCGCGCGCTCACGAGCTCGGCAATCGCTTCCTCCTTCTTCTTCGCTGCGTCGAAGGCCGCTTGCTCTTCGGTCGAGAGGCTCTCGATGCCGGCGAAGGAATGAAGGAGCTCGGGGACGCGCGCGGAATCGGCGGCGATCGCGTCGGCCAAGCGCCCGGCGCTCGCGCGGACCGTGTTCAACTCCACCGGATCCAAGCTGTAGTCGGCGCCGAGGCAGAGCCCGCCCGTTTCGTGGTCCGCGAGCACGATGACGAGCGTCTTGCCGTCCTTCCGCGCGAAGGCGACCGCTTCCGCCACCGCGTCGTCGAAGGCGAGGGTTTCGTGGAGCGCGTAGGCGGGATCGTTCGCATGGCAGCCCCAATCGATCTGGCTCCCTTCGACCATCAGAAAGAAACCATCCTTGTCCTTCGACAAGAGCTCGATCGCCTTCTTCGTTTCGTCGATCAGTGTCGGTTCGGTCGAGGAGGGCAGCGGCCCCTTCGGCTCCAGGAGGCTTCCCTCCGCCGGCAGATCGCGATCGATGACCGGCGTCAGGCCGACCGGCGCGAAGAGGCCGAGCAGCGGCAACGAGCGCTGCGCCGCGAGCTCCTCCGCGCGATGCACGACCGCGTAGCCGAGGCCGCGGAATTCCTCTTCGAGGTTTCGCCCGTCCTTGCGCTTGCCGCCCTGATCGGCGGGGAGGAAGTAGTTGGTGCCGCCGCCCAGGATCACGTCGGGCCGCGAGGTCAGGTAGTCGACGGCGATGGCGTCATAGTCGGCACGCGAGGTGTCGTGCGCGGCGAAGCAGGCCGGCGTCGCGTGATTCACCTGACAGGTCACGACGAGGCCGGTCGATTTGCCTGCCGCCTTCGCCGCTTCCAGGATCGTCGGCACCTCTCGTCGCGCGAGGTCGACGCCGATCGCCGCGTTGTACGACTTGATGCCCGACGCGAGGGCAGTGGCTGCGGCGGCGGAGTCGGTCACCTCGACGCGCGGCGAGTCGCTCGGCGCCGCCTCGGTGCTCATGAGGCCGATCACCGGCATCGCGTTCATCGCCGGCTCCCGGCCGCGCGCGTAGTAGGCGAGTGATCGCTGCGCGAGGCCCATGCCGTCGCCGATCAT
>CAZZAH010000758.1:0-2021 GCA_964652115.1 uncultured bacterium
GTGTGTCGCTGCTGATCGGGCGCTTCAATTTCCTGATCATCAACTGGATCGGCGGAACGATGCGGGCGCTGGGCGGAGGGAGCTGATCGAGTCGCCAGCCGAGCTCTGTTGGGGATGATATACGGAGGCACGCGATGCCGCGACTCGTGCGACGGCTCACGCCGGTGGTCCTCTCCATCACCCTGTTGTTCCTGATCAATACAGCAGGCGCGAACCCTCTCCCGCCCGAGCCAGAGCCCCAGCTCATCGGAGCCGACTCCCTCCTGAAAGCGCTCGAGGCGCACGCCAGGATCAATCGGGCGGACGCCGTCCAGCAGCTTCGAATCCTCGGAAGCTCCAATCTCCCCGTTCTTCGGGCCGCCATACGCATCCCGTATGACGACGTGCAACGGGCCGCGTTCGCGGCGTTGGCTAACATCGGAAGCCTGGAGTCCGTCGCCATGCTTAGAGCGGCATTTCAAGACACAAGCTTGTCGATGGATGTAAGGATCGCAGCCGCCGAAGCCCTCGGCGATGCCCGCGACACCGGCTCCAAATCGCAGGATCGGAGCGCGTATTCGACTTACTGAACGAAAGCGTTGGAGCGGGCCACGTGGGCGAGGTCATCACGATGGACAACCTGCAGATCGCGCTCCGTGACGGTAGGAAGGCCCTGCTCTGGATGAGTGGCTCCAACTTCGCCTATGCAGACACGTCGCGCTTCTGGCACCGGACGCCCTTCATCGTCGCCGATCCCGAGCTCAGGGACTATATCTCACGCTCGGTGATTGACTCTGACCGGCAAGGATCCTCGCGCTGAGAGAGGCCCCCGAGGCGGGCCCTTCACTCCCTTGTCGCCACGCCCTGCCCTGCACGCATCCGAGCATGCTCAGGAACGGATCCTTGTCGAACGACTCGGTCGGGAGAACATCTTAGCGAAGGGTTCACGCCGACTCTCGCAGCCTGCGCTCGATTCGGGGGTCCGGGACAATCCAGATCAGCGCCACGATCGCGTAGAGCGCCTGCGCGATCCAGGTGTATCGAAGCGCCACCAGGATGGCGATCGCATAGACCACGATCGAGAGCTTCCCCTTCACGTCCCTTCCGACCGCCTCGGCCAGCCGCGAATGCTGGCGATCGACCGCGAGGATCGTCGCCTGGAGAATCGTGTAGGCGATGGCGCTCAGAAGGAGCACCACGCCATAGACCATCGTCGGTAAGGGCGCGAAGTGGTTCTCCCCCATCCAACCGGTGGCGAAAGACACCAGCGAGAGCCAGAAGAGAAGGTGGAGGTTGGCCCAGAGCACCGCGCCGTTGATGCGCTCGGTCACATGCAGCATGTGGTGGTGGTTGTTCCAGTAGATGCCTAGGTAGATGAAGCTCAAAAGATAGCTCAGGAACTTCGGAGTGAGCGCGACGAGGTCGTGCCACTCGGCGCCGTGAGGGACCTTCAGCTCGAGCACCATGATCGTGATCAGGATCGCGATCACGCCGTCGCTGAAGGCTTCGAGCCGGCCCTTCGTCATCCCTCGTGACCCTTCGCACCGCGCCATGACCCGGCGAGCAGCGCCAGCACCGGGACCGCGAGCAGCACCGCCGCGATCACCCCGTGCGAGCGGAGCTCTTCTCCCGGCGCGCGAAGGAAGGGCATCACCGCCTGCACCGAGAGCGCCAGATAGAGCCCCAGCGGATAGGCGAGCAGATTATCGCGGAGAACGAAGCGCACCAGGGAGAGCCCGACCACGAGGTTGAGCAGCATCGCGAGGAAGGCGGCGCCGATCTCCGCGCCGCCGTGCGCGTGAAGCGGCACGAAGGCCAATCCCGCGAGCAGCACGCCGCCGATCAAGAGCAGAGGGCGCGCTCGAAGACCGCGGACAAACCCGATCGTGACCGCGGCCAGGCCGAGCATGAAGACCACCTGCCGAATGACGTGGGTCGTGATCTCGAGCCAGGGGACCTGCGTCGACAACGGGGCGGCGACATCGGAAAGCACCAAGAGCGCGCTCGCCGGCCAGATGCGCAGGAAGACCGCTTCGAGGTGA
>CAZZAH010000759.1:0-2015 GCA_964652115.1 uncultured bacterium
CCAAACCACCATGCGGCCGCAGCCCTCGCACACGATGAGCGTGCCGCCCTTCTTCACCTCGTGAAGCTTCTGCGGCGGGAGTTGGTAGTAGCAACCGCCGCACGAACCGTTCTCCACGCTCGCTACCGCGAGGTCGCCCTTGTTCTCCAAGATGCGCTCGTAGCGACGCCGGATCGGAGCGTCGAGCTTCGCCACCAGCGCGACCCGGTGCGCTTCGCGTCCCTCGAGCACCACGCGCTGCTCGCCGAGCTCCTTCTCCAGGCGCTGGCGGACCTCCTGGTAGCGCTTGTCCTCCGCGGCGACGATCTCGCGCTGCTTCGCCGCCTCGGCCGTGAGGTGCTCCTCTTCCTGCAGGATCTCGAGTCCGCGGTCCTCGTACTCGCCCGCGCGGCGGCGCATCTCTTCCACCTCGCGCGTCATCGCTTGGTACTCGGTCGTGTTCTTGACGCGGAACTGCTGCGCCTCGAGCTCCCGGCGTCGCGCCTTGGCCAAGTCGGAGTCGCGCTCCAGCGCACGCCGCTCGCGTCGCGAGTCCTCGAGTCGCCGCTCGAGATCATCGAGCACCGACTGCTTCAGCTTGAGCTCCGACTCGTAGCGCGAGAGCTCACGCGGGATGTTATGGACACGATCGCGCACGCGATGACACTCGCGATCGGCCTGACTCAACTCGACCAGGATCCGAATCTGCGTTTCCATGCTGAACCCCGACCTCTCCGTCGCCTCGGGCGAAGTCACTGCGAAACGTTCCCCCGTACTCACTGCGAGCTCAAAAACAGAGAAAAGGCGCACCGCATCCGGCGCGCCCTCGTCTCCCGGCGAACGGGCTTACGCTCGGGCCGACGGTCCTCGCGGAATCCGTCGTTCGACCGAGCGGCGCCACCCGTTCGTAAAAATGGTGGGCGGAACAGGGATTGAACCTGCGACCCCCGGCTTGTGATGCCGATGCTCTCCCAACTGAGCTACCCGCCCAAACAACTCTAGAATCCGTCCTGCCACCCTTGCCGGCCGACCGGCCATCTCTCTCGACTCGCCGACCAGCTTTCCGATGCATCGCACCGGCAGGCTTGGGCCCACTTGGATTTGAACCAAGGACCAACCGGTTATGAGCCGGCCGCTCTAACCGCTGAGCTATGGGCCCACGGAGTGTCCCGTTTCGCGCCAAGCCAGCTGACTCAACTCGCTCGAGCCCAAGTCGACCCGGCCCAACGTCGCCCATGAAGAGACGCGGCACCGGGGCCGGAAACCTAACAAAGGAGCACCGCAGGGTCAACGACCATGCGGTTGTGGCCGAGGGCAGCCGCCCGCGGTCCGAATCGACGTCCCCCGCCCGGATCAGCTCATCTCCACGAACGCGCGAAGTCGACGACGACGGGTCGGGTGCCGGAGCTTCCGCAGCGCCTTGGCCTCGATCTGTCGGATTCGCTCACGGGTCACGTTGAACAGCGCGCCGACCTCTTCGAGCGTGCGAGGGCAACCATCCTCGGTCAGCCCGAAGCGCAGGCGAATGACCCGTGCCTCGCGCTTGGTCAAGGTCTCGAGCACCTCGTTCACCTCGTCGCGCAGCATGGCGAAGGCGGCCGAATGCGCCGGCGAGATCACGCTCGTGTCCTCGATGAAGTCACCGAGATTCGAATCGTCGTCCTCGCCGATCGGCCGATCGAGGGAGATCGGCTCCTGCGCCGCCTTCAAGACCATCTTGATCTTGTCGGCCGGCATCTTGAGCTTGTCGGCGATCTCTTCCGGGGTGGGCTCGCGACCGAGGTCTTGGAGCAGACGCCGCGAGGTACGAACGACCTTGTTGATCGCCTCGATCATGTGCACCGGCACGCGGATGGTGCGGGCCTGATCGGCGATGGCGCGCGTGATCGCCTGGCGAATCCACCAGGTGGCATAGGTCGAGAACTTGTAGCCCTTGCGATAGTCGAACTTGTCGACCGCGCGCATCAGGCCGGAGTTGCCTTCCTGGATCAGGTCGAGGAACTCGAGCCCGCGGTTCGTATAGCGCTTCGCGATCG
>CAZZAH010000760.1:0-2013 GCA_964652115.1 uncultured bacterium
CAAGAACCACGTCTTCACCGTGCGAGAGCACTTCCTCACCTTGTCCTTTTCGTCCGAGCTGGGTCAGAGCATACGCGGCTTCTCCACGCCGACCAGGGCGGAGCTGCTTGGTCGGCTCGGAGACCTTCTGGCGCACAATTCGGCACCGGATGATCCGTGGACCGATCAGCACCTCGACGCGGCGCTCATGGAGGATCCGCGGTGCTGCCCTGCACTCGTGGCTCGTGGGTCTCTAGGGTTGCGACGCCGTGACTGGCCCGTCGCGGTGGCATCGCTCGCTCAAGCGGCCGAGGTCGAGCCGCGGTCGGCTCGAGCGCAATCTCTGTTGGGTCACGCCTGCCTTGCTCAGTGGAACGCGGAACGCGAGTCGAGCATGCCCGACTCCACTCCGCCCTTGCTGCTCCAAGCGCGAGGCGCATTCCGCGCGGCGATCGAGGCGCAGCCGGATCTGATCGACGAACGCGTGGGCTTGGCGGAGACCTACATCGGCGAGACCGGTTCGGTGTGGGAAGGCATCCAGGTTCTCGATGCGGTGCTGGAGGAAGACCCCGGGCATCAAGATGCGCTCGAGCTCTTGATTCACCTCATGGCGCGATCCGGCAACTTACCGGGAGCATGGGTTTCGCTCGAGAAGGCGCGCGTCACGGCGCTCGACTCCACCCGAGTGGTTCGGGTCGAACGGAATCTCGCGGACGAGGAGCTCCGCCGCTTGCGGGCGGAGGCGGATACGTTGGATCCCCTCGCGGTCGCGGAGCGGTTGACCGTGTTGAGCACCCGCGTGCGGGACGAAGAGACGCGCTCGCGGATCCTCGCGTTGAGGAAACCTCTCGACGAGCTTGCCGAGAAGGCGGCCGAGAAGGCGGACCTGGATAGAAGGGTCCGTCCGCCCGAACCCGCCCCGGTGCGCGCCCCCATTCGAATCAAGTCCCCGGAGGTCGATCGGTACAACGAGGCGGTGCGCCTTGCGCGCCGCGGCGAGTTGGCGCCTGCGCGCAGCATCTTTGAAGAGCTGGCCGCCGGGTCGAAGATCGTCGATCTGGCCGACTCCGCGCGAGCACAGCTCGGACAGGTGCGGCTCTACGAGCGGCATCGCTTCGCGGTCAAGCTGGCCGTTGCGGGCAAAGTGGAGGAGGCGATCGCGCTCCTCGACTCCGTGCTTGCCGCCAAGCCCCGGTGGGGACTCAAGGACGAAGCCGAAGCAAACCTCCAGAAGCTACGGACGGGAAGATCGAGCGACACGTCGCGCTGAAGGCGGATCGTCTAATCGTCTGCGAGCTTCACCACGATCTCGAACTCTTCCGGCGTCACCGGCTGCACCGAAAGCCGCGAGCCGCGTTGAAGTAGCATCATCTTCTCGAGCCCCTTCACGTTCTTGAGCTCGGCGAGCGTGAGGGGCTTCGGAAACACGCGCTCGAGTTGGATGTCGACCTGGTACCAGCGCGGCTCCTTCTTGTCGGCGCCTTCGTCGTAGTGCTTCGACTTCGGGTCGAACTGCGTCGGATCGGGATGCCCGGCCTTCACCACTCGAGCCACGCCGACGATCGCCATCGGATCGGTGCTCGAGTGGTAATAGAGGACGCGGTCGCCCACCTGGATGCGATCGCGGAGCAGATTGCGTGCGGTGTAGTTCCGCACGCCATCCCATCCCGTCGTCTGTTTCTTCGCCTTCGCGAGATCCTCGATCGAGAACTCGCTCGGCTCGGATTTGAAGAGCCAGTGCATCGGCATCGCGCCTCCTTTTCGGCGCGTACTATACCTGCTCGCGATTGCGCGGCACCTCAAAGGTCTTCCAGAGCGCCGGCAGCACAACCAGCGTAAGGAAGATGCTCGAAAGCAGCCCGCCGATCACCACCGTCGCGAGCGGCCGCTGCACCTCGGCGCCGGTGCCATGCGCCAGCGCCATCGGCAGAAATCCGAGCGATGCCACGAGCGCGGTCATGAGCACCGGCCGCAAGCGGCGCAGCGATCCCTGGAAGAGCGCGTCGTCCGGCGTCGCGCCGTCGAGTCGAAGCT
>CAZZAH010000761.1:0-2007 GCA_964652115.1 uncultured bacterium
GGATCCGTCCCGATCTCCGTGGACTTTGGTTGGCGTAGCCTCGCGGTGACCGGATGATACCTCGAACCGTCTCCTGGAAGGGTGAGTTTGCCTCGTGGAGCCCGGGCTCCACGAGCTGATCTTCGCTTCCATGAGTACCCTTCCAATCACTTTCACGCCCGATTCCCGAGTGGATCAGGCTGCTTGCTGCTTCTGCTGCTCGATCAGCGCCGCGACGTGCCGGTGCCCATCGATCTTCCGCAGCCGGATCTGCCCGAACGCGACCAACCCCCAGAGCAGCGAGAGCGCCGCGTCCTCGCTCGCGAACGAACCCTGGGTCTTGGTCCGCCGACGGAACTCCCGGTTCAGGTTCTCGATCGCGTTCGTGGTGCGGAGCGACTTCCACATCGCCTTGGGGAACTCGAAGAAGGTGAGCAGATGATCGCCCGCCTCCTCCAAGCTGCGCGCCACTTCCGCGCCGAGCGGGCGCCACTTCTTGAGGAACGTGTCCCGCGCCTCCCGCGCCTTCAGCCCGTCCTTGGCGTAGACGATGGCGTGGAAGTCCCGCGTGAGCTCCGGACGGGCATGACGGGGGCAGTGCGAGAGCAGGTTCCGGAGCTTGTGGACGGCGCAGCGCTGCGGCCGTGCGCTGGGCCAGAGCTCGAGCGCGCGGGTCAAGCCGGCGTGCCCGTCACTCACCACCACGACCGGTGCGGGCAGCCCGCGCTTGGAGAGATCCTCGATCAAGGCCTTCCAGGTCGCGCCGCTTTCGCTCCCGACCAGGCGCAGCGAGATCAGGACCTTCGTGCCGTCGGCGGCCACGCCCAAGGCCGCCAGCACCGGGACCGAGATGACGCGCCGCGCCATCCGCACCTTGAGGAAGAGGCCGTCGAGGTAGGTCACGGGATACGATTCTTCCCTCAGCGACCGGGTCGACCAGGCTTCGAACGAAGTCTTGATCCGCTGCACCACCCGCGAGATCGCGCTCTTCGAGAGGTTCGACTCGCCCAGAAGGGGCTCCAGCGCTTTCTTGATCCGGCGCGTGTTCGCGCCGGCCAGGTAAGAACCGAGGATCGCTTCATCGACCCGCTTCGTCCGTCGCTGGTAGCGAGGAAGCACCCCGCTTCGGAACTCGCTGGTCGATCCATCCGATTGCTCGAGGCGGGCTCGAGGGATCTGGAGCTCCACCGGTCCGTTCTCGGTCGTGACCCGACGATGCTCACTTCCGTGGCGGTAACCGATGCGGGCCTCGGTTCGCTCGTAGCGCTGGGATCCGAGGATCGCGGCGAGTTCCTCCTCCAGCACGAGCTGAACCGTTTCCACGATCCTCGTCCTCAGCAGCTGCCGAATGTCCTCGGGGCTGGGCAGAACCCGCAGCCCGGTGGTAGGCTTATCCACGGCGTAACCTCCTTGGCTCGTCCGAGCCGGTTGGTTTTTGGCAAACCGGAGGTTACGCCAACCTCAATTTCCACGGAAGACGGGACAGATCCGTATGGATTATACATCCCCGACCGCGGGCTCGGCGTCATTCAGGTCCCACCGGGCGGTGGAACCCACAATCCAAACGGTGGGCGGCTTTGTTTCTGAGCGTTCCGTCCTACAGGTGGCATCACACCCGGCTCCGCACGAACATCGAGTTCATCCTCGAGAACTACTTGGGCAAGACGTCGGTCGGTGTCGCTGGCGAGCCGGCGATATCGCGCGTCGAGCTGGAGACGATCGGAGCGAACCCCACGATCGGCCCGACGCAGCTCCGATTGTCGCTGCCATCGGCGGGGAAGACGCCGCTGCGGGTTCATGACGTCGCTGGGCGGGTCGTGCGCACGCTGCTCGAAGCGGAGACCCCGGCCGGCGCGCACCTCTATTCCTGGGACGGCACCGATGCCGTGGGCAGGAGCGCACCCTCGGGCGTGTACTTCGTTCGCGTGACCGCGCTCGGCGAGACGCGCGACCTCCGGGTCGTGCGGGTCCGCTGATATGGAACGACCCTGTCAACCATCCGCCGTCGCTCCGATCTTTGGGTCTGCG